>DAIUKN010000253.1:0-4945 GCA_036848195.1 Bacteroidota bacterium | reverse complement strand
CCGGTGGAACAGGTTGGCCTCCGTTATTGTGTAGAAGGAATTCCTGGTAGGCCTCGATTGCCGCCGGCCGCTGTTTCTCGTCGCGGAGGCAGAGATACTCGAGGGACTTCGCCCTGAGGTAGCGCGCCTCTCGGGCACGGGGGTCCGTCAGCCCCGATTCA
This sequence comes from Bacteroidota bacterium, assembly GCA_036848195.1. Classification (GTDB taxonomy): domain Bacteria; phylum Bacteroidota; class Ignavibacteria; order UBA10030; family UBA6906; genus DAIUKN01. The sequence goes on along the minus strand of DAIUKN010000253.1, from coordinate 4,784 downwards.
AGGGCGTTGGTCATCTGGGTCGCCGCGGCCTGGTAGTTCTTCAAATCCTGAAAATAGATTTCCCCAAGCCGGAAAGGGAGGCCCGGCTTGTCCTTCTGGGCGACCACGTCACCAACAAGTGCTGCGAGCTTCTCGAGCCCTGCATCTTTGTCCTTTGCCTCGAACGTCTCAATCACCGCGATCCTTTCGCGGGCGCCGGCCGCAAATTCGGAGGCGGGATACTTCTCCACGATCTCACGTTCCAGGATAAGGGCGCGATCGAATTCCTTCAGCTGCTCATAACACCTGGCCGCACCTGCAAGCGCATCGTCCACCAACGCCGACCGCTGGTATCGCACAGGGAGGCTTTCGTACATCGGGGCCGCGCGACGGGGATCGCGCAGCTCCTTTTCGGTAAGGGAGGCGATCCGGAAGACCACCGCAGGAGTGGTGGGATCATCAGGGTAGCTCCCGGCGAATTCTCCGAAAAGTTGACCCGCAAGCGCGGCGTTCTTCTGCTCCTGCGCATTGACAGCGAGCTGAAGTTGAGCGCGGCGCTTGAGCTGGTCAGGCCCCGCCAACTTCAAGATCCTGTTGCAGGCTTCGTTGGACTTCTTGAATGACTTCCCGCGCGCACTTGCGCGGGCGATCTGCCAGAGCACATCGACGCTCCGCTCATCAGGTGTTCCCCCCGCGAGATACCTCTCGTACGAAGTGACGGCGTTGCCATAGTCTTTCAGCGAAGCGTAGGCGTCGCCCATGTTCAGCGTCGCTTCGCGGATGAGTGACGAGTCGGTGTGCGACTTTTCCGCCAACGCTTTCTTGAAATTCTCAATTGCCTCTGCCGGCTTGCCGGACGATGCGAGCAGTTTGCCGAGATTCAGATAGGCGCCCTGGACTGCAGACGTTGTCCGGTACTTGGCGATAATCTCCTGGTAGTTCGCCTTCGCCTGTTCACCTTTGCCCGTGGCCTGCTGGATGTTTCCCACGATCATCAGGGCCTGGGCCTTTGCATCTGGAGACGGATCTGCATCGATGACGCGCTTCAGCTCGCTCTGGGCCTGCTCGAGATTCCCTTCGTCGAAGTAGATCCTGGCCAGGTTGGTCCGTGCCGCGAGGACGGCGGAGCTGGAGGCGTATTCCTGCAGAACGACCCGGAGGACACGCCGTGCGTTGTCACGCTCGCCAGCGAGCGCGAAATTCGCCCCTGCACGCACGAGCGCCTCGGGCGCCAGCTTGCTCTTCGGGTGGAAGACCTTGACGCGCTCGAAACCCAGGGCTGCCTCGTGGAAGTTCTGAATGGCGGCATAGGTCTCACCAACATTCCACCAGGCCTCCGGCGCCTTCGGGTTGTCCTGGTACGTCAGGGCAAAAGTCTGGAACGTCATCCGCGCATCGTCGAACTTCTTCAGCTTCACCTGCGCCAATCCGAGATAGAACCGTGCCTCGATACCCTGTGCGGTGTTGGGGTAGGAGCCAATGAATTGCCTGAGCTGCTCGGCCGCGAGATCGAAGAGGTTGTCGTTGTACAGGTTGAGTGCGAGCTTGAAATCGGCGTTTTCCTTAGAGTTCTGGCACCGAACCTCGACGCAAAGAACGACAATCAGCAGGACCAAAACAGAATGACGCAAAGGCATGGGATGATCTTCTTTCCGAGTGGAAATATCTCTCAAGAAACGAAAAATACTGCTCATTTAACAGAGGGCCGACGCTCAAGGGCACGGTACCTCGATTGCGTCCGTTCCCTCACCCTGGGATCGCAAACAGAGATCCCCGTTGGGCCTGTGGCAGCTTGCTGGCTGCACATCTCTGCAGTCCGGCCGGGAGAGGTGAGGGGGAAAGGGCAAGAGAAGCGCGCAGGGGCGCTCTGAATGATCGGGCAAGTGGAGAAGGCCTCGTTCCGTTTTCCTCCGGCTCCTGCTAACTTCCGAATCAACAAGGGTGTCGGCGCCGGCCCGGAGAACTGCCAGCGGCACATCGGGCGGTGGGGCGACGCAGAGGCCCCCTATGACGTTATCTGGGGTTGTGTCCGCCAATCACATCCAAAGACTTCCGTATGATTGCATCGCTATCCTCAATGCGAGAAACATTCGCAAGAACAATGAGGGCGAATCTCTTCTCAGGAGAAAAAATGGCGACGCTTTCAGAGCCGACGAATAAACCGAGATGGCCGTAGGCATCATCGGTGTACACTCCGTAGCGAAACAGGCCAGATCCAAAGTCTTGCAGATACGTATCCTTGGGGTTCCGCGCTCTGGAGAACTTCGTCATCTGTTGAAACGATTGTTCGTTGATGATTTCCCTGTTCATGATCGCTTTGAAAAATCTCAGGATGTCTGAAGCAGTAGCGGCCATCCCTCCCGATGCATAGGCGCAGGAACTCCACGCGGTATTCTCCGGTCCGGTTGAATGCCATCCCGGCAAGGGAATCAGTGACCTGTCGTAGCCGGTGACCAGCTCCGCCGGGGCGGCATCCGAGGGCAAGAAGTAGGTGTGGGAGAGGGAAAGAGGAGTTAAGATCTCGTCGCGATAGAGAGATCCCATCGACTTTCCGGTTGTGCGCTCGGCGATGATGCCCAGCAGGACGTAGTTGGAGTTCGAGTATCGGTGATCGGTTCCGGGCTCGAAATCGGGATTGCTGTCGGCGATCATTTCCAGCAGCTCATCGGTAGTCCATCTTCTGGAGCCGTCGAGTGCCGAAGCGACCATGACGCGCATGCCGAGAAGATCGGGAATGCCGCTGGAATGGTTCAAGAGCATCCGGACCGTGATGCTCTGCCAGGGGGTGATCTCCGGAAACCAGCGGTCAATCGTTCCATCAAGGTCCAGCAGCCCTCTCTCGATCAAACGAAAAATGACCACGGCAGTATAGGTTTTCGTAAGGCTTCCCATTCGCACAACATGAGATGGCCTCATGAGCTGGCGTCGATTAAGGTCGATTGTTCCACTGGCCCCGTTCCAGATCGTGCCGTCGGGCAGTCCGACGGAGAGTTGAACACCGACGAGCTTGTGCGCATTGACAGCCTCGTCGAGGATCCCTTGAAATACCGATTCCGCTCTTGAGAGGCTATCATGCTCGATTGCCGGCCTCGGGGGGATTTGAAATCGCTGGAGTGGCGTGCAACCAAGGAACATGAGGCCTGTTGCGAACAAAAATCCCACTGCACGGAGATGGAAACCGTCTATCATAGTCCGACACCAATCAAAGTCAACGGAAATTTCATCGGCAGACTGCAATGGGTTACTCCGGCGAATCCGTGCGGGGTATCGGGCGTCGTCGCCTTTCACGACCGCAATGACAGTACCGTATCGATGACAAGACGTACGACCTTCATCTCACTCTTCCTGCTTACCAGGAACCTGAGAGGGTATCCTTCCGGGTACTTCTTTGCCATCGTCAGCTCCTCTTTCGCCTGACGCGGCAGCTTCGAGGTCAGCAGAATCTCCCTCTCCTTTTCCCGCACGGCGAACGCCACGCGGAATGATTTCTCCAGGGGGGCAAGGTAATAGAGAGCCTTCCCTTTCCGGGCGGCTTTGAGCTGCCAGCCGTACCTTATACCGTAGAATTTCCATTCGTGCCGACAGGCCCGGGTCCACGTCACGATGTCTTCGTAGGCCGAGTAAAGCTCGCCCAGGACAATCTTCAGTTTCGCGTCATCGGGTTCCGCTTCTTTCGAGTCAAATGGGACTCTGTTCGGTCGATCTTCCATGGTAACCTCGCATTGACCGGATCATCGCTCTACGCCAGGCTGAATGCTGCGCGGTTCTGCTCTGTATCGGCATAGATACGCCACTCGCTCACGTGATCATTAATGATCGTTGCCGTCCAGATGGCAGGATCATTCGGCTTGGACTCTGACCAATACGCATGGCCCCGGATCAGGACGAGGTTTCCCCTCGCTTCGATCCGTGTGAAGATGTTCTTGTAGTTCGGGAATCTCTGGAAGAACTGCCGCCAGGCCTCCACCATGAACACCCTGGATTGGTGAATCTCCCCGTCGCGATCGACGAAGACATGGTCATCCGTCATGAGGAGGGCCAGGCCATCCAGGTCCCTTGCGTTGATGCACTCGTTGAACTGTAGAGCGGTCTGTTGTGGGGCTTTGGTGTTCACGCTCGGTATCCCGGGGATTTGACCTTCTCATGGCGTGAGAGATTCGCCGGCCGAGCGATGAACAAGACCAGGAGTCCGGCGATCGTAATCAGCATGCCGTTGTAATTCACCAAATTCGGGTTCAGAAAGTCCGACGTGAAGGCAATGTCCACTGTTGCATGGAATACGCTGCATACCAGGATGCTCCCCCTTGTCGAATTGAAGAGAAATGTCAAGAGGATGCTCCCTATCAGGAGGCTGAATATCCAGCCGACGGCGCCGGCGGTGTCCATGCTATGGTAACCGCTTAAGCGGTAGAAGAAGAGGGGCCAATGCCAGATTGCCCAGAAGCCCGTAAGAATGACGCTCGAAGTCAGGGCGTTGAATCGTACTTGAAGTCTCGGCAAAGCGAAGCCTCTCCAGCCGGTCTCTTCGCCGAAGCCAAAGATGAAGAGATTCACCAGTGCGAAGCCAACAAAGGAAAGGCCTTTCCATTCCCGCGAAACGCCAAAGCCTGTGCAGGCCAGCTCTGTGTGGTTGAGGAAATAGCTCAGGACCACGGAGGCCGCGAGAATGACAAAGGGGCCGGCAAGTGCGAGCAAGAGACACCATCCACCCGGACGCCAATTCGTCAAGCTGCGCAGGAGGGCTTCGACACCGGCTATACCGTTCTCGGTCCGGGCGACGATAAACGCCGCGGCGAGGGGCCCGA
>DAIUKN010000252.1:0-4953 GCA_036848195.1 Bacteroidota bacterium | reverse complement strand
TCGCCGATTGCAGCGCCGAAGCGCTCGTCGGGGAGCCGGAGGAAGTCGACGAGATCTCCACCCACCTCGTTTGCTGATCTGGTGAAGAGCCACAAATTCCACCCCGGGACAAATGGGGTCGATTCGGGACTCATGGCGCGTTGAACTGCGCGGCCGGATTCGAGCTCGCCGTGCGCCAGGAGTTTGTCCTTCAGCTCGAGGATGAGGACGAGAAGGATACAGGCGACACCCAGAAAGATTTGGTTTGTCGGAGGTTGGCCCTCCAGATTGGAGGAAGATATCCTGACGAAGATCAGCAGGAGACCGCAGACCAGCAGGAGCCTTCTGACCGGAGTGAGCTTGTGGAATGAGTTCTTCAAAACCCACCAGGCGAGCAGAAACCATCGCCAGATCTTCCCCTTCGTTTTGAGCTGCTCGCGCTCCTCGTCACTGAGATAGAAGTGCTCAATCTCTCTCGCTTCTCTTCTCACTGTGTCAAAGAACCCCCCCTGCCCAATATCATCCTTGAGCGTTGCGATGAGGCCGGTTCTTTTCTGGTTGTCAGGTGCCATAGTCTTCTGGCGGAAAGGGATAGATCATGTCCGCGCTACCCTCATCTCCTTCAATTGTACTGGCATGAGTGCCAGGTTGTTTCAGTCCGCGGGGAGGTGCTGTGGCAATCGTCACCAGAGGAACCAGCATATGCCTAAAATAGACCTCATTTTGGTCTAACCTAAGCGGCATTCTCGTATGCTCTTGCCACTGGATGCGGTAGGAGAGACCGGCCTGAACGTTGGCCTTCAACTCCGCGGCAGAACCCCTCGAAGCCGTTGGACTGGAAAGCTGAATGTTGGGCGCCGGCGTGAGCAAATGCTCTATGCATTCCTACGCGGAAACCAGCAACCGGTAGTCATTCCCATGCAAGCACAATCGTATTGTGATAGCTCTTTGACCTTTCTGTGACAAGCGGCAAGGCTCTTCGGAATATATTGCGGTAGAAGAAAGAAGGAGTGACGCCATGAAAGTGTCAGAAATCGCGAACAGCAGGGACCTTCGGCCGACGAAAATCGCGGCCCGGGAGGTACCCCACGCAGTTCTTGAATCGAACTACAATTGCAACCGGCAATGCAAGCACTGCTACAACCGGTTCCGGGACATTGTAAAACCGCTCGAACACATCAGAGCCGAAATCGACCAGGCGATGGCAAAGCGAAACCTCGAGACCATTTCCATCCTTGGTGGAGAACCGACGCTCCACCCTCATCTGCCTGAGATTGTCCGCACCATCAAGAGCAGGAATCTCGTCTGCCAGATCCTCACCAATGGGGTGGTCCTGTTGAAAGAAGACGGAGACGCGCTTCTGGACCGGCTGATTGATGCCGGACTGGATCGCATCGTCGTTCATGTCGATGACGGACAGGGCCTCACCGAGCAGGAAGTCGAGGAGATGCGCACCTCCCTCTTCACAAAATTCGAGCGACGAAAGCTCTCCTTCGCTCTCTCCATGACGTTATCAGCGGACAAACCGGATGACATTCCCCGGGTGATGAGGCGGTACGCCCATTACCGCTATTTCGATGGGATCCTGGCGACGGTGGCCCGCCATATGGATCAGGTCGTACGATCCCTCCCCTCCATGAATGGTTCGCCGGAACTCTCGGATGTCTATCTGAACATTTCAGGCGGTCTGCACGTTGAGCCCTCATCCTATCTCCCCTCAAACCTGGACGATCGTGAAGTCCGCTGGCTCATCTATTTCTACTACCTCAACGCTGCCACAGGAACCTCGGTGTCCGCTTCCCCTGCGTTCACCCGAATGATGCGCCGCGCATACAGGCTTCTGACGGGCAGGCACCTCTTTGCGGTTCCGATGAAGCCCTCTCTTTCGAAGCTCTGGTTTCTCTGTACGTCGTTGGTGGAGATACTGCTCGATCCTTCAAAGATTATTCGCTATGTTCACCTGGTAAGGAATTCGACGCTGTTGCGTGACATTCGCTTTCAATATATCGTCGTCCAGTCAGCTCCCCAATTCAACGTGGAAAAGCAGTGCGTGGAGATCTGCTACCACTGTCCCGATGCGACGATCCGTAATGGGAAGCTCGCTCCGGTCTGCCTGGCCGACTGGATAAGTCCTCCGGGGAAGCATTTCGAGGATAATGGAGGCGACCGGCGGATGTCTGAAACCGTCTATGCTCACCTCGAGGAGGCATAATGGCTGACGGGCGTTCAGGAGAAGCGACATCCGGATGGGATGACCTACGAAACGCGAGGAGGCGGAGCTTCCGGCTGAGAAAATGGTATTTCGATTTCCTCACGCCCGGCCTCGACTACGGTTTTGTCTATTTTGCCGACGTGTACCTTCTCGGGACAATCTTCCGGACTCTCACCGTCCATCTGGCCCGGCCGGGGAAGGGAGTCCCCGTTACCAGGACCCTTGCGGTTGAACATGCCGCAGAACGGGCCGAGGGAGAGAGTGACTTCACTTTCAGTTTTGCCTGCGGGCAGATCAGTATCCACGACGGCCCGAGTACCATAGACGCCTACGGTCCCGGGTGTTCTGTCCACCTGCACTATCGGCCTGTGAACGTATTCCGTTCTCAGCCGGTCATCATTCACAACAGCGGGCGAAGCCGAATCCTCTGGAGACCTGTCCATTTGAAGTCCGAGGTGTCCGGCTCCGTCGTTATTGGAAGTGAAATGATCGACCTCGAGGGGTGCGACGGATACGTGGACTACCTTGAATCTTCGTATCTTCCGCCAGCGGTTCCGGTGCGTACCCTCTACTGGGGCAGGCTGCACCATCCCGATCTTGACCTTGTCTTTATGCGAGCCGCCAATGGATCCGGAAATGCTGCATGGTCAAGGTTGTCATTTCAGGCCGGCGATTCCGTCACGGACTGTGAAGAGGTTGCGATTGTGAAGATGCAGAGCCCGCATGGTTCTCCGGCGCACGTGATCTCTCCGACCGGATACCACGCCGACGCTGCGTGTGGCTCACGGAGGGTCCATCTGAAGGTACGCCATGCCGCTGCAGTTCAGGAAAGCAGCTTCATCGATCATCAACTGGTGAAGTCGGCGGGCGCTCGGTACATCCTCAAGAAGCTGACCAGAGATCCACGGAGCACCAAATGGTTGTCATATGCAGACGTGGTGTTGGAGGAGGGTGGAGTGACGAAGCAATTCAAGGATCTCCCCCTGATTGACGAGTTTGCACTCCTTTGAAGGGTAATGGATTATGAACAGAACGAGGCTTTCCGCCGGGGCGCTTCTGTACGGACTGCTCTTTGTCGTCGTGCTTCCAGCCGGACTCGTCGCCTGGGCCGGCGCGACGGAGCGGTTCGTTACCCTCCCCACAGTCCAATCGACTCCTCTTGGTGTTGCAGGAATCCTTCTCGGTGCAGGTCTCCTCGGCTCCGGTGTGATCTCGCTGGTTGTGTACGGCCACGGCCTTCCCATGAATCCGTACCCGCCCCCCCGTTATGTCACGAAAGGGCCCTACCGGGTGACGCGCCATCCCATCTACGCAGGATTCTCAATCCTCTGCGCCGGCGTATCGCTTGCGTACGGTTCACGGACCGGCCTCTGGCTGGTAACCCCGGTTGTGATGCTGAGTTGCATTGCACTGGTGCTTGGGTATGAGAATATTGATCTGAGAAAACGTTTCGGCGAGACTTTGCATCAACCGTATCTTCGTTTTCCTCCGGCTGACGACAGGGCGCCGACGTTTCAAGACTGGCTATCTGTCCAGGCCCTTGTCTTTCTCCCGTGGCTGATTCTGTATGAATGGCTCGCTGCTCTCGGGACCCCTGAAGAGGCCATCATCGCATACCTTCCATTTGAAAAAACTCTCCCTGTCGTCGAATGGACGGAGGCTCTCTATGCGAGCACATATCTCTTCGTGGTCATTACCCCCTTCATTGCCCCCTCAAGGAGAGTGCTCCGCGAATTCGCTGTCAGCGGTTTCGCTGCAACTCTCCTTATGGTGCTCCTGTTCATATCGATTCCTCTGGTTGCGCCCCCGCGGGCATTTGCACCGGTAACTCCGCTGGGGATTCTCCTTACCTTTGAGAGGGGGCTCGACACGCCCGGAAACGCGTTCCCGTCGTATCACGTTGTCTGGATCCTCCTGGCGATGTCGGTCTTCGCTCAGAAAATGCCGCGCGCCCGTTATGCATGGTGGGGAGTGGGGATTGCTATCTCGCTCAGTTGCATAACCACGGGTATGCATGCGCTTGTCGATGTTCTTGCCGGTGTCATTCTCTTCGTCGCAGTCAGAAACCTGTCCGGGATCTGGGGATTTCTCCGGCGTTCGGCCGAACAGATAGCAAATTCATGGAGGGAATGGACGTGGGGTTCCGTCCGGGTGATCAATCATGGGCTCTACGCGGGAATCGGGTCCTTCTGTGCGGTAGCCATCGTCGGGCTTCTGATCGGCGTCGAGAATATCGCTACAGACGTTCTGGTGGCGTCCTCCGCCTTGATCGTCTCGGCTCTCTGGGCCCAATTCGTTGAAGGATCTCCGAGCCTCCTCCGTCCATACGGTTTCTACGGCGGAGTGCTCGGGATAATTCTGGGTTCGCTTCTGGCGTGGCCGCTCTTCGGAACTAACCCATGGCTTCCCCTCGCTGCCTACGGTGTTGCGGGTCCCTGGGTGCAATCGTTTGGGAGAGTCCGATGTCTGGTTCAGGGGTGCTGTCATGGCCATGAAGCGCCTGCCATCATGGGGATCGTGTACAGACACCCCCGCTCGCGCGTGTGTCGGCTTTCAGACCTTGGAGGAGTGCCGGTCCATCCTACGCCTCTTTACTCTATCCTGTGGAACGTTGTCATTGCCGTTCTCCTGACAAGGCTCTGGTTCGGACACGCGCCTCTTGCAATGATAGGAGGGCTTTACCTGATCCTCACAGGGGTCGGGAGATTCGTGGAAGAAGCGTATCGGGGGGAACCACAAACGCGAAGCACGGCAGGGCTGCG
>DAIUKN010000251.1:1124-4966 GCA_036848195.1 Bacteroidota bacterium | reverse complement strand
CAGAAGACCGCTTCTTCCACATGCAGGCCAAAGACCCGGGCCAGCTCCGAGCACATCTCGCCGAGAGTCACGTACGCCCGTGTGCAGGCGAGGAGGGGGGGCAGAACATTCGAACCGCCCGTCGCTGCGGCCTTCAAATCCGCGAGCGTCCGCTCCACCTCTGTCTGGCTTCGCGAATTTCGAACCTGCGCGAGTCTCTGGCGCTGCTTGACTTCGACCTCAGGCGAGATTGAAAGAATCGGAATGTCGACATGCTCCCCTTCCTCCACAAAGTCATTGACCCCGACGATGATCTTCTGTTTCCGGTCGAGCTCCAGCTGGTAGCGGTACGCCGCGTCGGCGATTTCCCGCTGGAAGAATCCCTGTTCGATTGCAGGGATCACGCCGCCGAGGGAGTCGATCTTCTCGAAGTATGCCAGGGCATCCTTCTCCATGGTGTTCGTCAGTGCTTCGATAAAGTAGCTCCCGGCGAGGGGATCGATCGTGTTCGTCACGCCGATCTCGTGTGCGATGATCTGTTGAGTTCTGAGGGCGATCTTCACCGCTTTCTCTGACGGAAGCGCGAGGGTCTCATCCATTGAGTTCGTATGGAGCGATTGTGTCCCGCCGAGAACGCCGGCCAGCGCCTGGAAGGCAGTCCGGATGATGTTGTTTTCCGGCTGCTGGGCAGTGAGGGTACATCCGGCGGTCTGGGTATGGAAGCGGAGGGTCATTGACCGCGCGCTCCGCGCGCCATATTTCTCCTTCATTCGCCGGGCCCAGATGCGCCGGGCCGCACGGAATTTCGCGATCTCCTCAAAAAAATCGAGGTGAGAGTTGAAGAAGAATGAGAGTCGCGGCACAAAATCATCCACCGCGAGGCCGCGTTCAATTCCGGCCTCGACGTAGGCGAACCCGTCCGCCAGGGTAAACGCCAGTTCCTGAGCCGCGGTGGAACCCGCCTCGCGGATATGGTATCCGCTGACAGAGATGGGGTTCCACTGAGGGAGCTCCAGCGTGCAGTATTCCACGATATCAGTCACGATCCGCATGGAGGGACGCGGAGGATAGATCCACTCCTTCTGGGCGATGTACTCTTTCAGGATATCGGCCTGCAGCGTCCCGCGGAGTTGGGAGTGGTGCGCCCCCTGTTTCTCCGCAACGGCCATATAGAATGCGAGGAGCATCGCCGCCGGGGCATTGATGGTCATGGAGGTCGAAACATCCTTCAGCGTGATCCCGCGGAACAGGACCTCCATATCTGCCAGGGAACTGACCGAAACGCCACAGATACCCACCTCGCCCGCGGCGAGCCGATCGTCAGCATCACACCCCATCAGCGTGGGGAGGTCAAAAGCGACAGAGAGCCCGGTCTGGCCGTGCGCAAGCAGGTAGTGGTAACGCTCATTGGTGTCTTCCGGCGTACCGAAACCGGCAAACTGCCGCATCGTCCAGAGTTTACCCCGGTACATCGTGTGATGGATCCCCCGGGTGTAGGGATACTCGCCGGGGAAGCCGATATCGGAGAGATAGTTGAGCTGTTCGATATCATCGGGAGTGTAGAGAAGTTCGACCGGTTCGCCGCTCACGGTCGTGAACCGGGTCTGCATCTGCACGGGGGACGCCGCCGCCTTCGCGCTCCAGGCAGCCTTCCCGGATCTCAGCGCTTCGCGTTCGTTTGTATGCATACTCAAGTCCTTCCGAATCGCTTGTCGAGCTCATCGATGGAGATTCTCAGCACTACCGGTCGACCGTGCGGGCAGACGTATGGCATCGTCGTGGCAAACAGCTGGGCGAGCAGCGAGCGCATCTCCGCGTCATTCAAGGGATCACCGGCTTTCACGGCGGACCTGCATGAGAATGACTTCGCCAGGTTGTCCCGGACCGCCGTCGGTGAATCGCGACGGTACTCCTTATAGAGCGTCAGAATCTCCTCGAGAATCTTCTCCTCATCCCCCACTCGTACGTCCGGCGGGACGCCTTCAACGATGACGGTATTCTTCCCGAATAGTTTGATATCGAAGCCGAGTTGCTGCAGCTCCTTCAGAAGTTCTTCGACGAGACTATAATCCGACGGGAGGAACTGGACGGTGCGAGGGAAAAGGAGCTGCTGCGCCGCGGTCATCCCGCTCGTGAAACGGCGGAGCGCTCTCTCATACAGCACGCGCTCGTGGGCAACGTGCTGGTCGACGATCATCAGCCCGTTCTGGACTGGCGTGAGGATATACTTGCTGTGCACCTGCCACACCGGGCCGGTGCCGGGTACACTGGCGGGCGACGCACCGGCCGCCGCCGCGTCCGTCGGCCCCGCCGCGGCAAATCGTTCACTGATGTTTCCCAGCAGATGAGCAGCAAGTCCCGTCCCGCCCGAATGCCCTGCGGGCAGAATCTCGCCTGTGTGCGAATCAACCATTTCGCGGCGGGGAAGATCCCAGGCGGGATTCATATTGCCCCCCCGGGGCCACGCGTGCTGCCGCCCGGTAAACTGCAGTCCCGTTTCCCCCCCCACCCCCGACTCCTGGCGAATCGAGAGCGAAGGGACGAAGTCCGACGAGGCTAGAGATTTCCTCACCAATGAGGCAATGAAGTGGTATATCCCCTGTTCGTCTTCAAATTTCACTTCCATCTTTGACGGGTGAACGTTGACATCGACGCGGCGCGGGTCGACGTCAAGATAGAGAAGGAAGAAAGGGAAAGTCCCTTTTACAAGGAGGTTTTCGTACGCAGAAAAGACCGCGTGGTTGATATTCCTGCTGACGATATACCGCCGGTTGAGGAAGAGATACTGACTTGAGCGGGACTTCTGGCCGAAGGTCGGCTTGCCGATGTAGCCTCGGACTGTCAGAAAATCGGAGGTCTCCTCCACGGGAATGAGGGATTCCAGGCGCCGTTCGCCGAATACTTCGAGCAACCGTTGCGGGAGCGGCGCCGGTGCCAGGTTGAAAATCTGATCGGTGTCGCTGATGAACTCCAAACCGATTTCGGGATAGCTGATGGCCACCCGGTGGACGGCATCATAGACGTGGCGAAACTCCGTGGTCTGGCTCTTGAGGAACTTCCGGCGTGCGGGGACGTTGAAGAAGAGGTTCTGGACGATGACCGTGGTCCCGGGCTCCCGTCCCTCCCGTGTAACGCGCGGTGGGCTGTCGCCGTCGATCCGCACGACCGTGGCTGCATCGTCCTCGGCGCGCCTGGTTTTCATGATAACCTGCGCCACAGCAGCGATTGACGCCAGTGCCTCACCCCGGAACCCGAATGTACGGATCTCCTCGAGCTCTTCGTACGTCACAATCTTGCTTGTTGCGTGCCGAAGGAAGGAGGCCAGCGCATCTGCCTCATCCATCCCGATCCCGTCGTCAGTCACCTGGACCAGCTTGGTCCCGCCGTCCTTGATGACTACGGTAATCCTGGTGGAGCCGGCATCCAGGGCGTTTTCCAACAGCTCCTTGACGACGGATTCGGGCCTCTGAACAACCTCGCCCGCGGCAATCTTATTGGCGATCTGTTCGGGGAGTATCTGGACTGGGCGCCGTGTCACGGGAAAAGTCCTTGGTCTGGGCAGACGTTCATCCATGCGGTCTATGTGGGCAAGAGGGCGTCAACGAACGCCTGGGGGTCGAAGGGCTGGAGGTCGCCCAGCTTCTCCCCAACTCCGATGAACCGCACGGGAATATTCAGCGCCTTGGTGATGGCGAGAACGATGCCCCCCTTCGCAGTCCCGTCCAGCTTTGTCAGAACAAGTCCGGTGATACCGACGGCAGCGCTGAACTGCTTCGCCTGCTGCAGGCCGTTCTGCCCCGTGGATGCATCAATAACGAGCAGAACCTCATGAGGAACTCCGGGCGATTGCTTCTGCAGAACGC
>DAIUKN010000251.1:0-1114 GCA_036848195.1 Bacteroidota bacterium | reverse complement strand
AGAACGCGCTTAATCTTCTTCAGTTCTTCCATCAGGTTCACTTTGGTGTGGAGTCTTCCCGCGGTGTCCACGATGACGAGATCGGCCCCGTGCGCTTCGGCGGATCGGACCGAATCAAACGCGACTGCGGCCGGGTCCGACCCATGCTGCTGTTGAATGATATCGGCGCCGGCCCGTGCCGCCCAGATTTCGAGCTGCTCGTTGGCGGCAGCGCGAAACGTGTCCGCGGCAGCAATGACCACCTTCTTTCCTGTCCGAACATATTCGTACGCGAGTTTGCCGATGGTTGTGGTCTTCCCGACCCCGTTGATGCCGACCACCATGATCACATAGGGTTTGGCGGCCGGAAGAGCGAAGGCGTCGGCAGCTGCACCGTCGCCGCGAACAAACTCTTTCCGGATCTCCTCCTTCAGGAGGCCGGTGAGTTGCGAAGGGTCAGCGTAGCCCTCGCTCTTCACCCGTTTCCTCAGCGCATCGATGATTTCCAGAGCAGTGTCGGAGCCGACGTCGGCTCCGATGAGGATTTCCTCCAGTTGCTCGAGCAGATCATCGTCGATGGTTGTTTTCGACGACACGAGCCGCGCGACCTTGCCGAAGATCCCTTCGCGCGTTTTCGCCAGTCCTTCCTTCAGTCTTCCCAGTCCGATCCGATCCAGCACTCCCATAGGTCTTACGCCGCCGGTCCTTTCATGGTCTCGAAGAAACGTCGCACATACAATCCGAGTGACACCGAGAGCATCACCGTGCTCGCCCAGATCAATACCGTTGCCACCGGATTCCGACCACTCACCACGAGGGTGAAGAGGGCGAGTGCGATGATCCCGATGGCCCACTTCCCCGCCTGATTCGATGCCAGCACCACGCCGCGCTTGGCCTTCACGAACAGTCCTCCGAAGAAAATCAGGAGATCCCTGGCGATGAGCGCGATAACAAACCAGGCCGGGATGTCTCCCAGCTTCAGAAGAACCAGCGCGGCTGTTGCAGCTCCCGCTTTGTCCGCCAGTGGGTCCAGAATCCTGCCCCATTCCGTTTCATACCCGTACTTGCGGGCCAGCAGGCCGTCGAATTTGTCAGTCAGCGCCGCGAGGACGATAATGCACGCACCCCAGAACCG
>DAIUKN010000250.1:0-4979 GCA_036848195.1 Bacteroidota bacterium | reverse complement strand
AGGTTGGAATCATAGGCATTATCTCTCAAGGGGTCTCTGGCCTCGTCAACCAGAACAACCTGGTGGGGATCCGGGTGTTGTCTCCCGAGGAGACTTTGCAGAAGTACATCGATGAACTCGATCCTCAGACCGATCTTTTGATCGCTCTGACACATCAGGGCTTCGAAGAGGATTCCGCACTTGCGGCCGGCGTGCGAGGCCTTGATATCATCGTCGGGGCGCACTCCCACACCCGTTTGAAGGTTCCGAGAGTTGTCAACGATGTGATCATCGTCCAGACGGGTTCAAGCTGCGAAAATCTCGGTCAACTCGATGTCACGGTAGAGGGTGACCGGGTGGTGAAGTACGAAGGGAAGCTGATTCCGTTGTGGGCGCGCAGCGACAGACCGAAGGTCTGGCTTACGACATTCGCCGACTCACTGCAGCGCGAGATCGATCGCGAGTACAGCGAGGTCATCGCGACGCTGAGCGCGGACTGGGTCCGGACGAATAGCGGCCAGAGCGGCATCGGCACGTTCATCGCCGACGCGCAGCGCGAGGCGGCATACGCCGATGTCGGCTTCATGAACAACTTCGGGATCCGAAAGGACATGACCGCAGGGCCCATCACCAAAAAGGACCTCTTTGAAATTCTCCCGTTTCGCAACATTCTCACAACCTTCCAGCTCAGCGGCCGGGAGCTCAGGGGCGTCCTGAAATACAGTCTCGAGAAACGGCCTGCCATACAGATTGCCGGCATGACAGCGGTGTATAAGAAGAATCCCGACAACACTGTCGCATTGAAGGAGGTCCGTGTTATGGGGAGGCCAATCGACGATGAGCGGATGTATGTCTGTGCCGCAAGCGACTACTTCATCGGGGAGGCGAAGCGCTATCTCGGGATCGAATTGGCCAAGGTCAGCTACTCGGAACAGACCGTCTTCGGGGTTGTGGAGAAGGCCGTCCGGAAAGCCGGCCGGATCACACCAAAAGTCCTGTACGGAATAACCGAAGCAGAATGAGGCAAAAAAAGGATGAACAACTTTCCCATTCTCATCGTCACCGGAAGACCGGCGGCTGGAAAATCAGAGCTGATCGATTATTTGAAGAAATGCGACCCGCAGGAGCGGCTCCGCCGTTTTCGGATCGCCGATTTTGAGGAACTCGACGATTTTGTATATGTCTGGGAGACTTTCGAGACCGATGACATACTCACCCGTCACGGGAGGCCGAGGGTCTGGACAGACGAGAAGTACTATTTCAAAGACCCGTTCATCTGGAACCTCTACATCGAGCGGATCAGTCTGGAGTACCGGAAGAAGATTGCCCGGGACGCCGGATACCACTACGGCAGGACGGTCCTGATAGAATTTGCCCGGGGGGGAGATAACGGGATTCACGAGGCGCTCGGGCATCTCCATGACGAGATCCTCAAGCGCGCTGCGCTGCTTTACATCAAGGTTTCGTACGAGGAATCCGTCCGCAAAAACCGTCGTCGGGCCCGGAAGGGGATGGAGGATTCAATCCTCTACCATTCACTGCCTGACGAGAAGATGGAGTTTTACTACAGGACGAACGACTGGGAGGATCTGGCGGCAAAGAATCCGGATTTCATCGACGTAAGGGGATTGAAGCTGCCGTATGCGGTATTCGAGAATGAGCCAGAGAAAACGCTTGACCCGGTCAAGATCGGCGACGAGCTGGAGCGAGCGACGCGTAAGATATCGTCGTTGATGGACCGGGGAGTCTGACCGGGTAGTCTGATCAGGTGACGTTTACTTTACGGCGGTTTTTCCCTTCGGGATCGCATACCAGATACGCGACGTCAGAATAATGCCCGTTACCGCGAAGGGAATCAGAAATACCGGCCAGAACTGCCAATTCCAGGTCGTGATGAATCCAAGCGCGAGCGATTGCAGACCTGTTCCCAGGTAAACGAGGCCGTCGATCAGCCCGACGGCGGTTGCTGCCGCCTTCCTTCCGCCGAAATCCATTGTTGCCGTTCCGCTCAGGACGCCGTGTGTCCCAATGACGGCAATCGAAACCGCAGAGACGATGCAGCCGAGCACCATCGGATTTCCATAGAGGGTGAACGTCATGCCGATCGTTGCAAGAAGCAGGACAGTGTAGAGGATTCCCGCGACCGGTGCCCTCCGTGACTGGAACAGATGGTCCGACATCCATCCCGCGAGCATCCCCCCGGTTGCGCCGGCGAGCATCAACATCAACCCCCAGTTGTTCAGCCAGAAGTTCCACTCAGAGGCAAACACCGGGGCCGCTGCAATTTGCTCCTTGGCAAAGATCGAAAACCAGTGCATGACGCCATTGCGAAGCACGCCTGTGCAGAATTCGATCAATCCGACGATGAGAATCACTCTGTTGGTGAGAATCCTCCCGAAGATATCCTTTACACTGAACGGAGTGTCGGTTTCCCCCGAAGAGGCGTCGCCGGTATTGAAGTCCTCGTAACCGGCCTGTGACGGCGTGTCGCGGAGAACGAGAAGGTCGAGAACCAGCCAGAAAATGAGGATTGCCGCAGGGATGAAAAAGACGAGCCAGTACTGCGGGTGCGCGGGGTTCATCCGTTCAGTGAAATTGACGATGGCCTGGCTCCAGTCGAAAGCGAAATAGAGGCCGAGGGATATCAGAATCCCGAAGATCCCGCCGAAAGTCCCGCGCTCACGAACGTGAAACCAGGAAGCGTTTACCTTGACGATGGCGACGGCCCCATAGCTCTGGAAATACATATTGAGAGCATACACGATCGAGAAGGCAACCGTCAGATTCAGAGACCATTGGAGAGCCAGAATGCCGTACAGGACCAGCCCCATGATTGCGTTCATCAGCGCAGAGCCGCCTGCGCCTATAAGCATGGCCCTCTTGCCACCGATCTTGTCGGTCAGCGGGCCGTTCAGGAGGAATGAGACGGCGTAGGTCACGGTGCCGACAGCGAAAATGATGCCAAAGGCTTCTTTTGACATCAGGCTTCCCAGGGCGTTCTTGGAGACGGTGAGATTGTAGCGGGCCATATAGAGGAAGGCGTATGTCAACCCGAGGGGAAGCCAGTTGAGGGCGCGACGGAGTCGGAATGCGGGTGTATGAAGAGGGCGGTCTTCGGTCGGATTCTGCATGAAATCCCCTGGATGTGAGTCGCGAGTTGGAAAATATACCAAATATTCGCCGATAATCCATACCTGGGATCTCAGGCGCTGTTGCATTAATCAACGATTTGCGTATATTTTCTTGTTCTGGAGTTCCGGGGTGGGGGTGTTCCCTTTCCGATTTCTCAATCATAATTCGAGAAGACGATGACAGAGACCGAAGCGGCAACAACGCTCAACCACGCCGACCTCTACCGGCTCCCCTGGACGCTCCCCGACAACGCGATCAGTTGGCTGGAGCCAACAAGCGCCTGCAATCTTTACTGCGATGGCTGTTACAGGAAGAACGATCCGAACGCTCACAAATCTCTCGATGCGATCCGGGTTGAGCTGGATACGTTCAACCGCCTCCGGAAGACCGATGGCGTTTCTATCGCCGGCGGCGATCCCCTGACTCATCCGCAGATCGAGAAGATCGTTGAAATGGTCGCCCGGGACGGCCAGAAGCCGATCATCAACACGAACGGACAGCTCCTGACCATCGAGAAACTTCGCGCGCTGAAGAGCGCCGGGGTTTTCGGGTTCACGTTCCACATCGATAGCGGACAGCAGCGTCCTCACATGAAAGGGAAAACGGAAATCGAATTGAACGATCTCCGTTTGAAGTATGCGATGATGCTTGCTGAAGTGGGCGGCATCTCCTGCGCCTTCAATGCAACGGTCTACGATAGGACACTCAAGGACGTCCCGGAGATCGTTGCCTGGGCACAGGAACACATCGACATCGTCAACATCATGGTCTTCATTGCCTACCGGGCCGCTCCCATCCAGAAGGGGTACGAGTACTTCGTCGGCGGCAGCCGGATCGACATGACACCCATCGCTTACGCGGTCGACGAGGAGAGGAAGATCTCCATCATGTCGACCGATATCGTGAATGAGATCCGGAAACGGTATCCTGATTTCCAGCCTTCGGCATATCTTAACAGCACGGAACGGCCCGACCATTTCAAGTGGCTTCTGACAATGCGAATCGGGACGAAAGACAGGATCTACGGATACAGCGGGCCGAAATTCATGGAACTCGGTCAGACTCTCCATCACCTCCGGAACGGCTCCTATCTGGCCTACACGAGCCCGAAGGTGCTCGGACGGGCGAAAGCCATGCTGCTTCTCTCCCCGCTCGACAAGGGTCTCGCCCGCACCGCCTCGAGCTATCTTCATGAGGTGGCGCACTCGCCTTCACGTCTCTTCAAGAAGCTCCATATGCAGTCGGTGATGGTTATCCAGCCGGCCGATTTCATGGAGAGTGGCGCACTCGGTATGTGTGACGGCTGCCCGGATATTACCGTCTATGATGGCAAGCTCGTCTGGTCGTGCCGGATGGAGGAGCTCATCAACTTTGGCGACTGGGTGAGAGCTGTTCCAGTCAATGGGGGGGAGGCGCACTCCCCGCAACGGACCGTCGGCGGCTGACCACTGATACAACATAAAGCGTCCGGGCGATGGTCTCCATCATACAGTTCACCAAAGGCGATATCCGCAAGCTCTCGATCAAGGATTTCACGCAGGCTGTCCGCCATCCGGAGGGCGTGATCTGGGTTGACATGGAGGACCCCCACGAGGCGGAGGATGAAACCATCCTCGTCTCCCTCTGTAACTTCCATCCGCTCTCCATCGAAGATTGCCAGAAGGGGAGAGAAGAAGAGGGGCACCTTCCGAAAGTCGAAGATTTCGGCGAGTACCTCTTCATCATCTTCAATCCCGTGGAGAATGTCAACCACGCCGAGGGGAAGCGTTCGTCCCACAAGCTGGAAATCAGGACGTCGCAGCTCAGCGCCTTCCTTTCGAAAGATCTTCTCGTCACCCATCATTACAAGCCTCTCCGGTCGATTACCT
>DAIUKN010000249.1:0-5025 GCA_036848195.1 Bacteroidota bacterium | reverse complement strand
CCGCCGGCATACGGGAGTATACCACGCGCACAACGCTGCTCAGCCCCGATGCACTGCGGATCCTCCCCTCGAGGTCAAAGGCCTCCTTGCCGATCTGCAGCACCGTTGCGTCCGCTGCCGCGTAGAAGCTTTTCGTCAGGCTCAGGTACGAGACGGCTTCCAGAACGTTTGTCTTTCCTTCACCGTTGTCCCCGAGCAGGGCGTTGATCCCCTCGCCGAAGTCCAACGTGCTGTCGGTGTGATTCCGGAAGTTTCTGAGCTTGATTGCGGTGACAATCATGTCGCCCGCTTCCATCCGAGAATGCGGAAGCCCCGTTGCTGGCGGGGCCGTCCGATCAGAACTGTCACCATGGAGCCTAGGTGTTGAGGCGCACGGGCATCACCAGCATCAGCACATCTTCCCGTACAGTCTTCTCTACGGGAGCAATGATGCCGGCGCGCGTGGGAGTGCTGAACCGCAACTCCACTTGCTCGGTTTCGAGGTGCGTCAGGATGTCAAGAAGATAGACGGAATTGAATCCGATCTCCAGCGCTTCGCCCTTGTACGTGCAGGGAATCTTTTCCTTTGCCTCTCCGCCAAAATCAAGATCCTGAGCGCTGATCTCCAGAGTATCATCCCCTACGGAGAATCTCACTTGATGTGTCGTCGCGCTGGCGTAAAGCGCAACACGCCGTATCGATGAGATCATCGCATCTCTTCCAGCCAGCACAATCTTGGTGTTTTCCGTAGGAATGACGCTTTCATAATTCGGATACGTTTCGTCAATCAGCCGCGATACCAGGTATGACTCGCCGAACGAGAAACGGATATGTGTCTCACTCGTGCTCATGATTGTCTCCCCATCCTCCACACTCTTCAGAAGCACGTGAAGCGCCTTCGCTGGCACGATAATGTCTTTCTTGAAGCCGGCCGCTTCTTTGGATTTGTAGATCAGCCGGACAAGACGGTGACCATCGGTCGAGGCTGCCCGCATCTCTTCTCCCCGCGCCTGGAACAGAACACCCATCATCGCCGGACGGAGTTCGTCTGTGCTGACGGCGAAGACGGTTCGATGAATAATTCTCCGAAGGGTCGAGGTTTCAATCTTCATGTGATCCTGACCCTTGAACGGTGGAATCTGCGGATAGTCGCGCGCAGATTCTCCCGTGAGCTGATACTCGCCGGTATCCGTATGAATTCTAATTTTGTTCGACGTCGTATCAATGGTAAACGAGGCGTTTGTGTCGGGGAGAGAGCGTATGGTGTCCATCAGCCGCTTTGCCGGTACGGCAATCTTCCCGTCTTCCTTTCCATCAACATGCTGTGAAACAGTTAAGGAAACCGCCAGATCGGTGGCCGTCATTGTGAGGATGTCTCCAGCCAGCTCAAACAGAATATTCTCCAGAATAGGCATGGTGGATTTCGATGGGATTACGCCACCGAGTTTCGACAGCGTTCGCTGAAGCTCAGTACTGTTGGCGGCGAATTTCATTGCAATCTCCTTGGGTGGGATAAGAGAGGACGTTCATAATACCCTAAACCATTAAAATTTAACCAAATTTCAGGAAAAATGCCACCTGAACGCTCCTATAATTATTTATAGAGACATATATTCAAAAGATAAGAGTAGTAATAATGGTGTGGAAAAGTTGATAACGTGGCAGAAGGAAGGCATATCCTGAAGAGAGTCATAGTACGGCTGATAGACGCCTAACGTCATGCTTCAAGGATTGGCAGGTGGATAACCGATAGAGTAATAGACAGAGAGAGGACAATGGTCTTTTTCGACCACCGAGTAAAGAAGGTATGCACTCTCACTGCACACGTTTTCACTCGGCATCCATGCTGTTTTGCACATTCTTCAAACATGCCCGAGGAGTTGAAGGCGACGCTTGATTTGGACGACATGGGCCTGGTACTTTGCATCGACCCTCATCTGGTCTTCAACAGACTGGTAGGCATGGATAACCGTGCTGTGGTCACGGCCGCCGAAGTGCAGGCCAATCGTTTTCAACGAGGAGTTTGTCAGATCCTTTGCCAGGTACATGGCAATTTGCCTTGCGTTTACAATCTCCTGCTTCCGGGTTTTTGCCCGGATAAGGTCCTCCGGAATGTTAAAGTAGTCACAGACGGTACGCTGGATTGTCTCAATCGTGATGGGAGATTTTACATCACCCACGACCATCCTGACAACTTCGCGCGCCAGTTCAATAGTTATTTCCTTTCCTTCAAGGGAGGATTTGGCCAGCAGGCTAATCAGGCATCCTTCCAGTTCCCGAATGTTTGAGGTCACGTTGGCTGCAATACACTCTACAACATCCTGGGGGAGGTCAATTCCGTCGTTTTCGCTCTTTTTCCGAAGAATAGCGATGCGAGTTTCCAGGTCCGGAAGCTGAATATCTGCTGTAAGGCCCCATTGAAAACGGGAGAGAAGACGGTCGTCCAGTCCCTTCAGCTCTTTCGGCGGCCGATCGGAGGAGAGAATAATCTGCTTTCCAATCTGGTGCAGCTCGTTGAAGGTATGAAAGAAGGAGTCCTGGGTTTTCTCTTTGCCCGAGAAGAACTGGATATCGTCAACGATCAGGACATCCATGCTCCGGTAAAAGTTGGAGAAGTCGCTGATCCGATCGCTCTGGATGGCGTCCACGAATTCTACAGTGAACTTCTCACTGGAGACATAAATTACGCGCCTGGCTTTTCCGTTGGCGATGGCTGAATTCCCGATAGCCTGGATGAGGTGGGTCTTTCCGAGCCCCGTTCCTCCGTAGATCACAAGGGGGTTGAACGATGTACCCCCGGGGTTGTTCGCAACAGCGGAGGCTGCGGCGCGTGCCAGCTGGTTACTGTCTCCCTTGATGAAGTTCTCAAAAGTGTAGCGCGGATTCAGGAATGTTTGAAAAGTGTCGCTGGACCGGACATCATACAGTGCCGGCCGCGCGGCCGGGGCTGCCGTGGTGAACGTTTCTGGCTGCGGAGGGAAGACCTTCTTCTCAAGGACGGGTTGCGGTGAAGAAGGTTGGTACTCGGCGTCAGACTGCTGGTCTTCTGTCCGGACAGTGTACTCCAGGGTGGCATCATGCCCCAGCACATTTCCGACGGTTGTAGCGATGATCTCGGTGTAGTGCTCCTCAAGCCAGTCGAAGAAGAACTGACTGGGCACCTGAACGGTCAGCTTTCCCGAGCGGAGGTGGAGAGGAACGATCGGTTCGAACCAGGTCTTGAAGCTCTGGGTGTTGATTCGTTCCTTCACTGCATCAAGGCACGCAAGCCAGACATCGCGGGCCTGCTCCGCCTCGGTGGGGTTTTTCACATCTGCTTTGCCTGAATTCATTGAGGTTTTCTGCAAAACCGCTAAGTTATCAACATCCTGCGACGAGCTATCCACAATCATATGCACACTGCCAAATTGCCCCAATTAATGACAAACGGTGTCCCAAAGTTATCCACTGACTGTTGATATCCTCAACTCCTTAAACCGTATGATTTTAAGGGAGGTTATCAGAGAGATCAGGAGAAAAGCTTGAAGTGAGCGGTTGAATCTTGTCGTTGCCGTGCTCACTGGGAAGACACCAAAAAAGTTGTTCACAAGATATTAACGGCAAGAGAACAATAAGTCCCTCTATGATTATAGCAGATGGAGAAGCTTAGCGCAAGTGAATTATTTTGTTTTGGATTGGAGAGTTGTTGTATCTCTGGCACATATTTTTTAGATTTATAAACTAAGCCGTGAGCACGAAGGATATGGGCACGAGGATTGCCCCCGAGGGGGCAACCCTCCTTTTTTTCTTTGCCCTGTTCATGCGTTGCGAACCAAAAGCAGCGGGAGCCCAAGATCAATGAAACGCACGTTTCAGCCTCACACGAGAAAGCGGAAGAACACGCACGGTTTCCGCGAGCGGATGGCCACAAAGATGGGCCGGAAAGTTCTTTCGCGGCGCCGGGCGAAGGGCCGTTGGAAACTCACTGTCAGTGATGAAAAGAAATAGGTGAGACGGAGCCGACACGCTCTGCGCGGACATGCCGCGTTCAGCCGTGTCTTTGCTTCGGGGCGGCGCTTTGACGGTCCGCGCATCCGGTGTTACATCCGGCTCGAGCCTTCGGAGCATGGTGAGCTGCAAACGGGCTATGCGGTGTCGAGCAAGGCATTCAATGCCGTGAAGCGCAACCGGCTCCGCCGTCTGATGCGGGCTGGGTTCGCTCCTCAGCGCCAGCCGTTGCTTGAAGCGCTCGAGCGCGCAGGGAAGACGGGGGCGATGGTGTTCTTCTTCCGCGGTGCTCCGGGAGAGAATATCCGGCGGCTGAAGGTCCACCCGATCAGTGCCGAGATTGCCCGGCTCTGCCGGCAAGTCGTTGAGAAGCTGTAGCGTGTGACCCCCATGAGAAGCATCCTCATCGTAATGATTCGTGGGTACCAGGCGCTGGTTTCTCCGCTGCTTCCTCCCAACACCTGCAGGTTCTATCCCACCTGTTCCGCGTATGCCATCGACGCCGTCAGGAAGTATGGTGCTCTCAAAGGCGCCTGGATGGCAATTAAAAGGATTGCGAAGTGTCACCCCTATCATCCGGGAGGTTATGATCCCGTTCCGTGACAGTTTTTCTGGAGCACGCAGATATGGATAAGCAGACAACGATAGGGTTCGTCCTTATCGGCCTCGTCCTGGTGGTCTGGATGTGGCTGCAGGCACCGCCGACCCCGCAGCACCCCCCTCCCGGAGGCGATACAACCCACACGCTCACGCCTCCGGTCCGGGATACCCTCCGGACAGAAACGCGCCCTGTTTCCAGTGTTCCGGCGGCGTCGGCGGCCCCTATGGAACCGGGTAAGTTTTTCGCTGCGGCTGCTACCGGGACGGAAAAAATCCTGATCATCAAGACCGATCTCTACACAGCCGAGCTTACGACGAAGGGCGGTCTGGTCCGGAAGTGGGAGCTGAGGAACTACGTCACATGGGACAAACTTCCTGTGCAGCTGGTCGACTTCGACCGCGGGGGCGATTTCAGTCTCCTGTTCACCTCAAGCGACGGGAAGCTCATCAACACGCGCA
>DAIUKN010000248.1:0-5034 GCA_036848195.1 Bacteroidota bacterium | reverse complement strand
CCTGCATCCGTGTTTCCGGGATGAGCCGCGGATTGGAGGCGTAGGTCCCGTGCATCAATTTCCCTTTCGTTCCGCAGTAGAGAACTCCGCCGCCATCATCGCCCATCCGGCGGCCGGGTTCCAACTCTTCCGGCCGGGGCGGCTTCAGGCCGCCGTCGAGCCAGAGAAGCGTCACCGGAGGCATCTTCCCGCGCTCAGGAAACCGGTAGCGGATAGACGAAGCCCGGGGGTACGTTTCCGTCTTCAGTTCCGTCGAGCTCGCTTCCACGGTGATCGGGGCTCCAAGGTTCAGCGCCCAGTACGGTTGGTCAAGGAAGTGAGCTCCCATATCACCGATGGCCCCGGTCCCGAAATCCAGCCAGCCCCGCCAGGTAAACGGAAGATACGCCGGATGGTACGGACGCCACGCGGCCGGACCCAACCAGACATTCCAATCCAGCGTCGGGGGAACCGACGGGATGGCCTCCGGACGGTCCACGCCCTGCGGCCAGATCGGACGGTTTGTCCAGACATGCACCTCCGTCACATCACCGATCGCACCGTCCCCGATCCATTCATTGATCAGCCGCGCACCTTCGCTCGCATGTCCCTGATTTCCCATCTGGGTTACGACCTTTTCTTCCTTGGCCGCCTTTGCGAGGGCCCGCGCCTCGGCGACCGTGTGCGCAAGTGGTTTCTGCACGAACACGTGTTTCCCCATCTTGATGGCCATCATGGCGATCACGGCATGCGTGTGGTCCGGCGTGCTGACGGTGACGGCGTCGATACCCTTCTCCTTTTCCAGCATCACGCGGAAGTCGCGGTACTTTGCAGCCTTGAGGAGCTGCGGATTCTTCTGACTGTCTTCCCTGATCGTTGTGGCCATCATCTCGTCGTCCACGTCGCACAGGGCCACGATGTTCTCCGTGCTGACCGCCTGGATGTCTGATTGTCACTTGCCGTTGACACCCACACAGGCGATGTTCAGCTTGTCGCTCGGAGCCGTGTATCCCTGTCCCCCCAGCACGTGCCGGGGAACGATCGTGAATGCCGCTGCCGCCGCGGCTGTCCCCAGAAACTTCCTCCGCGAAATGCCATCCGTCTCGCTCATCTTTCCATCCTTTCTCGACGAGGAACAATTGACCCTTCGATTCCATAGTGGAATCTCCCTCAACTTCGCGATTGTAGACCGCATTTTCAAGGCAGGTTTACTTTTTTCCGCTTCTCAGAACATCGGTTGGGAACATCCGGGTTTTCCACCGCGGAAGGGCTCGCCCCTTTGCATTTCTCTGCATTGTTCTTAGATTACCCTGAAACTCCAGAGGGGTGGGAATACCCATGACATCACGCGAGCGTTTACAGAAGACGTTGAACCATGAGCCCGTAGGCAGGCCGTGTGTCGACCTCGGCGGGACGGCGGTTACGGGAATCGCGGCAAGCACGATTTCGACACTGCGAAGAGCCTTGCTTGGTGACCCCTCATATCGGGTCAAGGTGATTGAGCCATACCAGATGCTGGGTGAAGTCGACGAGGAACTGCGCGAGCGGCTCGGCATCGATATCATCGGGATACCGACGCGCAAGACCCTCTTTGGCTTCGAAAACAAGGACTGGAAACCGTTCACCATGTTCGACGGGACAGAGGTGCTCATTCCCGGCAACTTCAACGTGACCGTCGCACAAAGTGGTGATTTGCTGATCTATCCCGAGGGGGACACCACGGTCCCTCCCAGCGGAAGGATGCCGAAGAACGGCTACTACTTCGATGCCATCCCCCGGCAAGATCCGATCGACGATGAGAAACTCCTCCCCGAGCACAATCTCGAAGATTTTGCCCTCCTCAGTGACGACGATCTCGCATACTATAAGGTTCAGGCGAAGAAGGTGGCGGGGAGCAAGAACGGGGTGATCATCACGATTCCAGGGACGGGATTTGGGGATATCGCCCTCGTTCCGGCGATGTGGATGAAGAGGACGAGAGGAATCCGGGAGATTGAAGAATGGTACGTCTCGACGGTAGCCCGAAGAGACTACGTGTACAAAGTCTTCGAAGGGCAGTGCGAGATTGCCCTGAAGAACCTCGAACGAATCATTGCAACCGTGGGAGACTCAGCGCAGGTGGCATTCGTCACCGGCACCGACTTTGGCACACAGAACAGAGCATTTATTTCGCGCAAGGCGTACCGTGAACTCTACCAGCCATTTCACAAGATTATCACGGACTATATTCACAAACACTCGCGATGGAAGACATTCATTCACAGTTGCGGGAGTGTGATCGATTTGATACCCGACTTCATTGATTCGGGATTCGACGTGCTGAACCCCGTCCAGTGCTCGGCGGCAGGAATGAGTCCAAAGACGTTGAAACGGGAATTCGGAAAGGATCTCGTGTTCTGGGGTGGCGGCGTAGACACGCAGAAGACGTTGCCGTTCGGGACCCCGGATGAAGTCTACAGGGAAGTCAGGGAACGGATAGAGATTTTCGGGGATGGGGGCGGCTTTGTCTTTGACGCAATCCACAACATCCAGGCGGGCGTGCCGGTCGAAAATGTCCTGGCGATGTTCCGCGCAATCAGGGAGAGTGCGTAGCCTCGGCATCGACAAGCGTATAAGGCCCCTTGGGGATCACGGCAACCGAGGCGTCGGGTCCGAACTTCCTGAAACCCCTCTCGAGCGCTTCATCCACCGTAACCGCCGTCCCGATGAAGAGCTCGTCCCGGTATTTTTCTGCAATATTCGGGGAAACAAGAATTACCTCAACCTCTCGCGCCGCCCTTGCACATTCCTCAAGTTGCCATTGGTCAATCACGATGGGGCTCGAGAAAATGGTATCCAGGAATGCCTGTGCTGAGCGGTGCCGTGTTGCCATGGCCGTAAACTCCGGACTTCCGAGACCCTCCTCACATTCCGCAGCAACAATCAGCAGCCCCCCCTTTCGAACAACCGGCAACGCTGCGGTTATCCCTTTGACCGCCTGGTAGTACGTGAGATCGAGGGGGTAACCCGCACTTGTCGTAATGACAATATCTGCCGGTGCGGGCGCCGTTGCCCGCACAGATTTCCGCACATGCTCAATCCCTCTCGCATGTGCGGCAAGAGGATCTCCGGCGAAAATCCCGGTGATGGCCTGCGACATATCGAGAGAGACATTGACGATAAAGTCATGACCAGCCATTCTGGCGATGTCGAGCAATTCATGATGCAGCGGATTCCTGTCGATGCTCCCCTCCCGGCATTCGGGATCTTCGAGAAAGACCGGACTGTGAAGGGCCTTGATCGTCTGTTCCCCGGCACATCCGGGGGCAACAAGTTTCCTGCCTCCTGAAAAACCGGCCATCAGATGCGGTTCGATGAATCCGGTCGTGATCTTCAGATCAGCATCACAGTAGCGTCTGTCGATGAAGACCGGGGTTCTTCTGGCAGTCAGGCCCAGATAGCGCTGTTCATCCTCCGCCCTGGCATGATGATCGAAGATCCTGTACCGCTGACGGATTAAGGGCCCGACCATTCCGTCCAGCTCTTCGCTCCTGCTCGGCCGGTGGAGTCCGGTGGCAACGAGAATGGTGATCTCCTCCCGCCGCATGCCACGCTGTTCCAGAACGTCCAGGATCGGAGGAAGAAGCACGGCATTGGGAACCGGCCGGGTAACATCGCAAATCACCACGCAGGCACTCTTCCCCTTTGCAGCCAGTTCCCCGAGCGGCACCGACCCGATCGGCTCACGGAGCTGGCGATTCAGCTCCAGCGTGGGATCCGGGATTGGGGGCGCCCCCTGCATCGTCAGCACCTTCATCAGGTTGCGTTCCGGAATGTCGATATCCATCCCCTCTTTGCCGTACGCAAGATGAATCATCATGGCGAAATCCCGGCTCCTTCAGGAATGACATGGTTCGAACGACAGGGCCATCGCGTTGCAGAAGTGGCCATGCACTCTATTAACAATCGCCGGGACAAATTGCAAGTCCGGAGACCGGCAGATCTCCCCTCTTTTCCAGGTTGATAATGCCCGGATTTGTTGGTACTGTTCGTCTGTTCACAGAAGAAACGTCGTTTTGCATATGGAATAATCATGGCCATCCCCCGCAAGCACATGGAGGTTCACTATGGTTCGATTTCATCCATTCATCCTGCTGATTCTCCCTTTTTTCCTCTTTGTCACCGCCTCGTTCTCCCAGGGGAACGCCGGATTCACCGGCAAATGGGAGATGATCCCGCACAAGAGCAGTGACATCGACCTCTATGGGACCCTCTCCGTGGAGATCCGGCAGTCCGGCAAGCTCGTCACCGTGATCAATACCTGGGGAAAGGGGCGAAGCTTTAAAGATTCCATCGGGCTTGCCACCGACGGCTCGACGACCAGGGTTGGCATACACAGTCGGGTTTTTCCGTCAAACGTCTTTATGGGATTGATGATGCCTGTTGGAACGGAACGGCTCTTCAAAGCCTCATGGGAGAACGGCGGGGCCCTTCTGAGAATTGATGAGCAGTATTCCATCCGCGGCTCGCAGGGAGTGGCCGGGGCGAACGCAGTCCACACCTATCTGCTTTCCCTGGATGGGGAGACGATCACCTACACGATCGAGCGATCGACCAGAAAAACTGGTCCGCCCGTTCACTATGTGCTGAAAAGAGAGGGGACAGCGAGTGCATCCATGATGCGGATCGAAGACAACTGGGAGATCGACGGAAAGCTTCCGGTGAATGCCTTTCTGATCAGCCTTCAGGGTCTCGCCAACGAAGGCGCCCCCCGCCTCTATTTTGTCTATCCGGATAAATGGGATTTCCTCTACACGCCGACAGTCCTTGACTACTACAAAGAGAAGCGGAATTACACGTTCGTGGAGCTCCGATCGCCCGAAGCGGCACTCAAGACATTCAAGGCGCAGGTGAAAGGTTATGTGGTGTGGGACAAATCAGTGCGCACATCGCTGATGGTTGCCTACACGGTGGCGGGTCTCGAGAAGGCAGTGGTGGTCAGTGAGGAATTGATTCCGATGGCGGAAAAAGAGGGTCTCAAACCCCTAGCGGACTTCCGCGGAAAGTTTGCCGGAA
>DAIUKN010000247.1:0-5038 GCA_036848195.1 Bacteroidota bacterium | reverse complement strand
GTGCGAACTTCCAGAGAAGCTCGAAGCGACCGGTATCCAGAAGAAGAAAGAGGCCGAACACAACCGCGGCCGAAACAGCGATCTTCGCAATCCTCCCCCACTCGTAAGGCACCGGATAGTACTTGGTGACCATCGCATATAACACCACCGCCATCACGACATATGCCGCGAGCGTCGAGAGCGCCGCGCCCATGAGTCCCAGAGGCGGGATCAAAAGGAAGTTCGCCACAACGTTGATGATCGCACCGGCAAATGTGATCACCGGCAGCTGGCTCGTCTTCTTCTCAATGAAAATGCCGGCGAGCAAATTGTTGTACACACCCAGGAAGAGATACGCCAGGAGCACCACCGGCACGATCGAGAGCCCGACCCAGTACGGCTCCGCCACAAGAGAGTGACCCCAGAAAATCGGGACCTTCACGATATCGCTAAGGAACAAGCTGAGGACGAGAAAGATCAGGGAGGCAATAAGCGAGAAGTAAGTTAAGACCCTCGCAAACAGCCGCTTGGCATCCGGGTCGCCGGCGTGCGAGAAGAAGAAGGGCCGCCAGGCGAAGTCAAACATCGAGACGACCAGCATCATAAATATGCCGAGACGGTAATTCGCCTGGTAAATCCCGACAGCCGCCTTACCGGAGAGCGACTCGAGGATGGGCCTGTCGATCACCTGGATCATCATTGTGGCAAGCCCCGCCGGCACCGAGGGGAGGCCGAAACGTAGCAACGCCGGCAGAAGGCCTTTAGGCCAGTCCCAGGAGATGTTTGCCATGATATGCGGAAGCAGCAACACGAGACTAAGGCCGGAGGAGATTACTCCACTCAGGAATATCCCCTCCACCCCCATCTGATACTGCGTGAGGAACAGAATATTGAGGATGACATTCACCACAATTGAAATCATTCTCACTGAGACGAATACTTTCGCCTTTCTTTCCATCCGGAGCGACGCAAAGGGGATCACCGTAATTGCGTCGAGACAGAGGATCCACCCCGCATAGCTGACGATCGCGGCAAACTGGTCCGGCACCTTGATGAGCGCAGCCAGCGGAGTGCGCTGCCAGAGTAAAATCAGCGTCAGAACGATCGATGTGGCGAGGACAGAGAGAAACGGGACGGTGAAATTCTGCTTCTTGTCACCCACTTCAAGCGTGGAGAGGTACTTCATGAACGCCCCCTCCATGCCGTAGGCATAGACCACGTTGAAAAAGGCGACGTACGAGAAGACCGTGGCGACGACGCCGAGATCGTCGGGGACCAGGAAGTGGGTGTAGATGGGGGTGAGGATGAAGGTCAGGAACCGGCCCAGAATCGTGCTGATTCCGTAGATGGCCGTCTCCGTGCCGAGACGCTTGATCTTATCAAGCATGCGTCAGTTCGAGAGAAATATCGAGGGCTTTCACGGAATGCGTCAGTGCACCGACGGAGATGAAGTCGACACCGGTCTCCGCGACAGGGCGGACGGTTTCGAGCGTAATTCCGCCCGACGCCTCAACTTCGACCCGATGCGCGATCTTTCCGACCGCCATACGCATATCGGGAACGGCGAAGTTGTCGAGCATGATGCGCGAAACGCCGGTGCAGGCAAGTGCCTCGTCCACCTCCGCGAGATTCTTCGTCTCGACTTCGATCGCACGGTCAAAGCCGCGGGTCCCGAGATAGCGTCTGCAGGCATCCACGGCTTTCGCGATGCTTCCAGCGGCAACGATATGATTGTCCTTGATCAGGACCATATCGTCGAGACCAAACCGGTGGTTGACTCCGCCGCCCATGCGTACTGCGTATTTGTCCAGGATCCGGAGTCCGGGCGCGGTCTTCCGCGTGTCGGTTATCTTCGCGTTCGTGCCTGACACGGCATTCACATACGTGCGGGTGAGCGTCGCGATGCCGCTCATCCGCTGCAGGAAATTCAGCGCCGTGCGTTCGGCCTGGAGAATTCCTCTGGCGCTCCCCTCCACTTTGGCAAGGAGCTCATATTTCCGGACGGTGCTCCCGTCAGCTTTCGCCTGCTCGAATCGGGCTTCCCCGTCGCAGTAATGGAATACCACCGCCGCCACTTCGAGGCCCGCGACAACCCCGTCCGCCTTGCAGAGGAATTCCGCCGCCCCTTTGACCTCGTCGGCAAGGATCGCCTCGCTTGTCACGTCGCCCATTCCAATATCCTCCATCAGGGCGAGCTCCACAAGCTGCGTGACGCGGCTGTCGGTGAACGAGCTATTGTTCATCGTCCACCAGCATGATCGGGATGTCGTTTTTGATCTGGTAGACCTTTCCGCATTTCTTGCACGTCAGCGTGTTCTGCTCGGGAGCGTATGCGAGGTCACCTTTGCATTTCGGACAGCAGAGAATGTCGAGAAGGTCTTTCTTCAGCATGCGAACTCCAAATATGAAATTCCAAAAACCCCGCCCTCCCCTTTTTGTCTCGAAAATGCGGGCAGGTATGGTTTCATTTCCTTGTTCTCCCATTTGGGATTTGGACTTTTGGATTCGCTTCTATATTCTCTTCAATTTGCTTCTCGATCGCCTCCAGGAACTGTGCGGGGGCGCGGGTCGGACGGCCGGTGGCTGAGTTCACAAAGCTGTGGATGGTGTAGCCGACGGCGACCGCTTCCGGTTCTCCTTCCCGGTACACTTCATAGTCGAGGCGCACGCGGGCAACGGGAGTGTCGCGAAGTATCGTCACGACCTTCAGCAGGTCGTCGTATCGGACCGGCTTCTTGTATTCGGCGTGCGCTTCGATGACGGGAAGGTACAATCCCATCTCCTCGACGGCCGGGTACGGGAGACCGATATTCCGCAACAGGTCGGACCGCCCCTGCTCGAAATACTCGAAGAACCTTCCGTAGTAGACCTGCTTCATCTGATCGGTGTCGGCGTAGCGGACACGGATGTCGGTAGATTGACGAATCATTACTGGCTCCAATCGTTAATCAATAGAAAACCCTGGCAGACGTACGTCAGCCGGTATACACGCCCATTTTGGAAAACTTGTCTATTCGCTGTGCGATGAGTTTATCCGGCTTCAACTTGCTCAATATCTTGAGTTCTGAGACGAGCACGGCCTTCAGGATTTCCGCCATCTTCTCGGGGCTCCGATGCGCACCGCCCGGGGGTTCGGGGACGATCTCGTCGATAATCCGTTGTTTCTTCAGGTCCTCGGCGGTGAGCTGAAGTGCTTCCGCGGCCTGCTCTTTGTATTGCCAGCTCCGCCAGAGGATGCTCGAGCACGATTCAGGCGAAATGACGGAGTACCAGCCGTTTTCGAGCATCAGGATCCTGTCCCCGACGCCAAGACCGAGCGCCCCCCCGGAAGCGCCTTCGCCGATGATCACAACGATGATGGGGACTCGCAGGCGCGCCATCTCGAGCAGGTTGCGCGCGATCGCCTCGGCCTGCCCGCGCTCCTCCGCCTCCAGTCCGGGAAAAGCCCCCGGTGTGTCAAGGAGCGTGATGACGGGTTTGCCAAATTTCTCGGCGAGCTTCATCAACCGGAGCGCTTTCCGGTACCCCTCGGGATTCGGCATGCCGAAGTTCCGGAAGATGTTGGACTTGGTATCGCGTCCCTTCTGGTGCCCGATGATCATGACGGAGCGGTCGTCCAGTCGGGCGAATCCGCCTACGATAGCCCTATCGTCGCGGAACGAGCGGTCGCCGTGCAACTCGACGAAGTCCTTCGTCATAAGATTCAGGTAGTCGAGCGTGTACGGCCGGTCGGGGTGCCGGGCGAGCTGCACCTTCTGCCAGCGGGTCAATCCGGAGAAGACGCTTTGCTGGAGCTCGTTGACCCGCTTCTCGATCTTCTCGACTTCCTCAGCGATGGCGGGGTTGTCGGAGTAGCGCCGCATCTCCTCCATCTTTTGTTCGAGCTCGAGAATGGGTTTCTCGAAATCCAGTACCATCTTGGCCATAGCGTTACCTCTAGGTTAAAGAAAAGAGGAACCACACCTGCCCGCCTTCTCGGTCGAGGAAGGGCAGGTCTGGTTTCATCTTAAAATGGTCTTAAGAAGAATTTCGAGGTCGAGCGCGAGGGATTGATTTTTCGCATAGTACAATTCATAGCGTTCGATCTCCTCCGGTTCAACGCCTTCGCGGGCGTTGAGCTGGACAAGACCGGTGAGGCCTTCCGGACCGAGAACCGACACACCAGGGTGGGACTTCCGTCCTATCGGGAGGCCCACGAAACTGAGACGGCCCGTGAACACGGACGGAAGCAGGAGCATCTTGCCGGCGAAGCCGTCGGGTGCCGGCCGCCATCCCAGCAGGAGTGCCACCTTCAGCGGAATATACAGTACCGGCAGGAGAAATGCTGAGCCTGCCAGGTCAAAGGCCCGTTTTGTGACCCTGTTAACCGATTTTTGGATATTATACTCGATTTCCACCAGAGGCAGGGTATCCAGCTGGTCGATGCTCGTTTTCCCGATGATCGCCTCGAGGCTGTTCGGCACCAATCGGAAATTCACCCCTCGAGTGTTGCTCCGGCCAATAACAGTCAGGATATCGCTGTAAGAAAGCCCATCGGTCGAGAAGATCACTTCGGTAATCCCTTTCTCCGCGATCACCTTTCCCACGTTATCAATACTCCCCAGGATCTCAACTCCGGCGACTTTCTCCCCCACATGTCTCCGCGTCAGATCGATGAAGCCCTGAACGTCGTAGCCGTTGTCTACGCGAGCCCGGAGTTTCCGCAGAACCTCGAGCGCCGACGGCCCGGTTCCTACGATGACCGTCCGGTTTCCGAACAGTATCTTCCTGGAACCCGGCTCTCTTCTGGCCTTCCCAAACAACCTTGCCAGGAGGCGCCAGCCAGGAAGAAAAACCAGGGTCAGCAATCCTGAAACGATCACCACGAACCGGCTGTAGGCAAAGTCCTTCGCAAAGAAGACCAGGGCTGAAATGATCACATAACTGACGATGACCGAGAGCCCGGCCCTCCAGAATGAGTACCTGTACAGAGCATAGACGCCCGACGTTGACGATGTGAGAACCACGATCAATGCCGGAACGACCCAGACCACCGGATGCGCATTCAGCGTGAAGTGAT
>DAIUKN010000246.1:0-5056 GCA_036848195.1 Bacteroidota bacterium | reverse complement strand
TGAGGCGCAGGCGCCGGACCCTGAGTCGCATCCGCGGTAGAGATGAAATAGAGGGCGGTGATGATACCCATGCCGGTCAAGACCCCCGCACCGAGAAAGAGGGATCTTCTTGATAGATGCCGTTCCGGCAGGAGGTCTGCGGCAGGGATGGTCTGCTGCAGTTCAGACTTAATCAGCTGATCAATGCCTTCCATCCCTGTCAAGCCTCTCCCCTGGCTGCGGGTAGCGCTTTGCTGAACCGGAGCCCTCTGGCTGGGGAGTTGTGAAGCAGGAGCTCGTTGACTGACCGTACTTCGGGCTACCCTCCTCAGCGCGCCGGGGGCCATTTGTGAAATGGTGACGAGAGGGTTCCTTGCCGCATGTTGGAGGCGTTCCTTCTCCGCGTCTGCCTTGATCGTGGCTTCTATCCGGCGGGTCGCCACGTTCGATGGATCGAGGGCCAGAGCAAGAGAGACCTCTTCGAGCGCCTTGGCGTAGTGCCGGTGCTCGGCAAGCCGCTTCGCCTCAGCGAGGTGTTTCGCGATTGTCGCAGTCACTTCTTCGTCGTCGACGGAGATTCGGGTAACCTTCTGGGAGGGTGGTCTGCCGGTCGCCTTTGCCTGCTCTTCGAAGATCCGCTGCTCCATCCGTTTAACATCTTCGTGGAATGGATCGATCATGAACGCGGTTGCCACTTCAGCAAGCGCCTCCTCGTACCGACGCCGGGCGAGGTGCTCATGGGCGCTTTTCATGCACCGGAAGATCTTCTGGTTATCAGCTCTTTTCTTCGCCTCCTCCTGATCTTTCTGTGCACGCAGCAGCCTTTCCCGTTCCGCCTCCTTGCGCACCAATTCCTCCTCGTCAGACTTGCGGCGCTGCGACTCTTCGTTGTTCCGGCGCTCAGCCTCTGTCCGCTCAGCCCATTCCCGTTGCGCATTCACGATCCGGTTCTCGCACGCCTGGAGATCGCCGTTTGTCGGGTCAACGATATAGGCGCGGGTAATCAGGCGCAGAGCTTCACCGAATTCTCCACGGGCGGCCAGTTCATCGGCCTTCTTGACATGCGCCGTGATCGATTCTCGCACCGCTTGTTCCTGATGGCGTTGCGCTTCCATCTGCCGGCGGTGTTCGTCAAGATCGGCACGCTGCCGTTCCTCCTTGCGCTCGCCGATTTCCCGCTCCAGTGCCACCACTTGAGGGTTTGAGGGATCCAGGACTGCGACAAATGCCAGTTCGCACTGAGCCTCCTGGATCTGGCCCGCTGCCAGAAAGTCGCGCGTACGCTTCAGGTACTCCTTTGTCTTCTCCGATTGTGCAGAACGCTTGGCGGCTTCACCCTGAATCCGGCGCCGTTCCTGATCGCGCCTGACCCCGTCCATTTCCGCGCGGAAGTCGCGATCCCGCCTCTGACGGTCCTCGGCTTCCCGGTGCTGACGATCCTGCAGCTCCCTCCTGGCAGCTTCCTCTTGCGCGCTTCGGATTCTCTTTTCGATCGAGGCGATATCCGCGTTGGTCGGGTCGAGCAAGGCGGCACGCGAGATTACCTCGAGTGCCCGGCTGTATTCCTTTCTCCCAAGATATTCGTTGGCACTGCCGAGAAGCGATGAGATCTTTGCCAGAATGGCGACGTCCTTGGATTCGCTGGCGGGCCGTTTTGGCTTCTGCGCCGGGCGGGCCATCTGAGTCGCGATGGCGTTGAATTGGCCTTCGACGCTGGGGAGGTTGGGGAACAAGCGAGCCGGGCCAACGAACGGGGTCCTCACGTTCGGCGTTGGGACTCCGGCTGGCGGGGGAGGTGACTGTTTCTTCGACTCCGATTGGTGCATCAATTGCCGCACACGTTCCTCGTAGGCAATGGCGTACTTGTTATCCGGCTCCTGCTCGCGCGCTTTTGCGATCGCATTCAGCGCACCGGCATAATCTCCCTGCTTCACCAATTTGTCGGCGAGTTTTAGGAACATACGCTACTCTGTTTCCGGTTCGTGTGTGGAACTCCCGGTGAAACAGGTACAAAGCGTATGCCAGCAGATAGCGCTTTTAATGCTGTAAAATCAAGCAACGAGAGCCGGAGTCGGTTTCGTCGTTTGTGGGAAGGGAGAATTTACAGTAATGAGCGAACATGGGGGACAGAAGAAGAGTGGGCCCGAAACGGGGAGGGAGCGGTGGACCCCCTGGGAGAGCTTCTTCGTCTGACGAACGGCAGGGTCAATCGTTGATAGTGAACTGACATCGTTCCCAGACGTGTGGGAAAATCACAGATTCTCGACTGCCCCGGTCATCGCCTCAAGGAACTCATTGGTGCTTCTCAAGATCTTCCCCTGTATGGGTCTGCTATCCTGATCGGCCGCCAGCCGGATGACAACCTGTCCGGGAATTGCTGTTGCCGACTCTGATTCGAAATCCTCAGGGACCACGGGCGGGGTAAACGTGGGTTCCGACCTATTCATGAAGATCGCAAGCTGTCGCCCGCAACTGCGGGTGCGGAGCCGGGAACTTCTGCTGGGGGGGGGCGGAACAGTCTGATTGAAAGGAGTCGGGCACTCCTCTGGATTTCAGCGACCCGCGAAGTAGGAATAGAGGGCAACGGCGGCGGCAATCAAAGCCACAATAATCCCGACCGTGAGGGCGGGTGACATCCTTTTTCTCCCCTTGGCCTGCTCCGTCTCAGATTCAGGTGCCTCTTCCACAGACGGGGATGCCTCCGCTTCAACCGGCAGGGCCTTCCCCTGAGGAGGCATCCGTGACGCGTCCCCGGAAATTTCGGTGGTTCTTCCAGCGGGGATCGGAGGGCGGAATGGAAGCCTGGTGGCCGTCTGGACTTTGTGGAGGGAAAGCAGTTGCTCGATTTGCTGTTCGAAGTCTCTCGCAATCCGGTTGGCCGGGTCGATGATGTATACCCGGCGAATTTCCACAAGGGCGTGCTGGTATTCACCCTTTCTTACGTATTCGTGGGCATGCTGGAAATACTGGTTCTTCAGCCATTCGAGGGCTGCGGCTTTCTCTTCCCGTTCATGCTCGGGGGTTGTCCGCGGTTCAGGTGACTCCAACGCCTTTCCTTCCCTCGCCGGGGGTTCCAGAGCGCGCTCGATGATTCCAGGGATGGACTCGAGAATGTCGGATCTCTGCTCATCAGTCAGGATGTTCATCTCCGCGAACTCGATCAGCTGTTCAACCTGCTTCTCGAAGGCCAGTATATAAATATTCCGGGGCTCAACGGATTTCGCCTTCCTGACCGTCGCGAGTGCCTCCAGATATTCCCCACCATCCGCCTGAGCCTGGGCATCCGAAAGATGCCGGGCGACCATGGGGCGATCCGTACTTTCTGTGTCAGTGCTCATGGCCGGAAGATACCAATTCGCAATGAGAATTTCAAAGGGGTGTGCGGGTTAGTAGAGAATTTCCAGATGCAAAGCCCCACGGCCGTCGGGGCGGCGAATCAGAAATGTACAAGTTCTCCGTTCTGCCTCCCAGCTATCATTGGTCCTCGATGAAGCTGCATGAAAAGGACGATGAAATGGTTCCAGTCTGCCGGCATGCTCAGCCGGAATAAGGAAACGTGGGACCGGGAGTGAAAGAGCAGAGTCGTTCTACTCGGTCAACAGCCCCGCGTCGCAAGCGGCCGATACGAAGGATGTCGATCTGCCGTGGCTACAGTGACTTTTCAGTCTGGGCGTCAAAGAAATGGACCTTTGACGTATCGATGAGCAGATCGAAAGTGGTGCCGACCTTCGGGGGATTCTCCGCGGCGATCCGTGCAACGAACTGTCCGCCGGCGCCTGTGGAGAAGTAGACGAAAATTTCATTCCCGACCGGCTCGACAACTTCGATCTGCGCCCTGAATGGAGAGAGGGTAGTGATGCCTGCCGGCTTCTGGGTATAGATATGTTCCGGGCGGAGCCCGAGGGTGACTTTCTTCCCTGCAACGGGTTTTAGACGGGATTCAAATTCTTGCGCGACCGGCACGCCGAACGGTGTTCCATCCTGGCGGAACTGCACCGTTCCGTTGGCAATGACGGAGCCCGAAAAGAAGTTCATGGTGGGACTCCCGATGAATCCTGCGACGAAGCGGTTGACCGGATGGTGGTAGATATTCAGGGGAGTGTCTACCTGTTGGACCACACCATCCTTCATCACCACGATCCTGTCCCCCATGGACATGGCTTCGATCTGATCGTGCGTGACGTAGATCATCGTTGTCTGCAGCCGGTGGTGAAGTCGTGAGATCTCCGTGCGCATCTGGACGCGCAGGTTTGCGTCCAGGTTGCTGAGGGGTTCGTCGAAGAGGAACACTTTGGGCTGTCGGACGATAGCGCGACCGAGGGCCACCCGTTGACGCTGGCCACCCGAGAGGGCCTTGGGTTTGCGGTCGAGGTAGGAATCGATGCCGAGGATCTTCGCGGCATGTTGCACGCGGGTATCGATTTCCGACTTGCTGTACTTTCTGAGTTTCAGGCCGAACGCGAGGTTTTCGTACACGGTCATGTGAGGATACAGCGCGTAGTTCTGAAAGACCATGGCGATGTCCCGGTCCTTGGGCGGGACGTCGTTGACCACCGTGCCGTCGATGCTGACGGTTCCCTTCGAAATCTCTTCCAATCCGGCGATCATCCGGAGCACCGTGGATTTCCCGCACCCGGAAGGTCCAACGAGGACAACGAACTCCTTGTCATTGATGTTAACGTTTACATCACTGACTGCGGTGACTTTCGCGTCATAGATCTTTGACACGCCTTCGAGCCGGACTTCTGCCATGAGGGGTCCTTTTGGGGTTGGCGCTGCGATGGAACATCGGGACTCAATATATCAACAGAAAGGCTAAAACACAACAGACGCATTCCTGGCGAAATCCGTTCAAATTTAACTTGACAATCAGCGAAGATCTCTCTAATTTGTGGAAGCGCTTCCACAACCACCATCCGGAAGACACATCGTTCCTCTCTAATGGGCGTCACGATCTACGATCTCGCACGCGAGGCGGGAGTGGGAATTGGTACAGTATCCCGCTGCCTCAACAACCATCCGAGCGTCTCCGCCGAGACGCGCGCGAAGGTTTTGGCGGTCGTGCGGCGACTGAGTT
>DAIUKN010000245.1:0-5061 GCA_036848195.1 Bacteroidota bacterium | reverse complement strand
CGATCACACATCCCGGCTATCTGCAAATAAGCAACGTAGGCAGAAGCACAGAGGAGAATTTTCTTATTGTTCTCTATCCAAAGAAAACTATCCCGCAAGACCGGAATCCAAGTAACCCTGGGATCAAGAATCTTGCAAGCACTATTACGTCACTGAAAGGGAAGAACTACGTGGGGACGCGGATCGCACGCGGCAACGCGGAAGATGAGATTCTTTTCAGAATTGAAGATGACAAAGAGATGATTCAGGACGGTCACGTTACGACGGATGGGAGAATAGTGGTGCGCACCGTTCGGGGTGATCAACTTGAACTGCTGGCTGTACACGGTGCGACCTCTCTTACATACAACGCCGTCCGGTGGCATGCCTCGGTGACGGGTATCACAGGGACGACCGAGTTCACTGCTTCAGGAGCATTTCGCGGCAACACTGCAGAATGGGACATACGGACCGAGAATGCAGGAACAATCACTTTCCATTCCGTGCGAAAGCCGCTTCTGGTGAAGCGCAACGGGCAGACGATTGCGGCATTCTCATGGGATGAAGGGAAGCGCTTCCTGACGATTACCGCTGCAAAAGGAACGAACACGTTCACTGTGCAGTACTAAACAATTGAACGCACGAAGAGGAGGACTGGCGTCTGGCGTGCGTAGAACCCATGAACCCGGATCCACAAACAGCAAAATTGATCATAGGAATTCGCGTAACAGGTCATTGACTGCACTCATATAAATGTGATCTGCTCCAGGTGTCAGCGGGGAAGGCTCCTCCATGTACACGTAGGCCTGGTCCACTTCATATCCCTTCTGGCGGAATGCCTCTGCTGTGGGGATATATCCTTTCATACCATTCGTGTAGGCCATGAAAAACACCCTCTTGTCGGGGCAATTCTGCTTGGCACGAACCTGGTACTCAATAAACACCTCGCCTTGGCTCAGCAGAAAAACCGCCGGGCCTATTCGTATTGCGCCGACAGCAATCGAACAGGTATCAGGAACAGTGCCACTGTTAAGGTGATCAATCATCACGGCGCCCCACTTCTGCAGGTCTTGCTGCCAGTTGAGAAATTCGGTCTGTTCGCCAAGTCGTCGCTCCACCTCGCGAAGGAATCGCTCAGCGGTCATATGCTGATCGCGATAGGGGAGGTGGATAGTCCGATTCCGTATCTGAATATCCAACGAGCCATTCCATACGTCCATCGTAGAATTCACAACGGCCACACCCAGTTTTCTGCCCTCCTGGTCGGCGATA
This sequence comes from Bacteroidota bacterium, assembly GCA_036848195.1. Lineage (GTDB taxonomy): Bacteria > Bacteroidota > Ignavibacteria > UBA10030 > UBA6906 > DAIUKN01. Next base: position 3,810 of record DAIUKN010000245.1, on the reverse strand, counting down.
GCCGGGTCGGTTTGATCCGTCAGACACGGGTTGATGTTGCCCGCGGCTCCGTTGAGGAAAATTGCCGTTCCGCCCAGAGCCTGTTCAATAGTCTCTCTCGCGGCTCCCGGGTAATCCGTCGAGACCACGACGCTGTCATAACCCAGTACTACCGGATGACAGGCGAAATTGAACACCGTCACAACCGGCATCCCGGCGCTATCTACCATTTGCAGAATATTCACCTCCTGGTCGTTTGCGCCCTGGAGGTTAGAGACTTTGGCCGCCAGGCCGGTTTGGGGATCAATGAACCGGCGATTGGCGGAGATATCGCAACGGGCGCTCCCGTGACGCACTGAGCAGGTCTGATAGGCCGCAGTCTCGAGAACCGTCATTACCGCATTTCGCACAATCCGACTGGTCACCCAGCGGATGTAACGATCATTAGCTTCGGAAAGACCATACTCCATCCCCGGCGCTGAGTGGGTATGAATTGCGTGTACAAAGACGTTCGATGCCGGGATTGCCGTCTCCTCTGCTATCCTGCCAATGATCTCCTGAGTCATCTCCGGCATTATGTCGAGGAGATCATTTGCCACCAGGCACGCTATTATGCCGTCCACCTTGAGGGCCGCACATCGGCTCGAGAGCGAGCGATGAACGCTCGTCGACAGTCCGTTGCGATTGGCATAGCCTGTCAGTACCACCGATTCCGAGGGCGTTATGTCCGTCGTATTGCAGTTGACATAGAGTGCATTCATAAGCTCTCCTCCTCGTCGAGTCGGTGACTTTGTTTAGCTGATCGAGTACTCAGTCAGGGGACATTCTCACAGAAACTACCCCATGGGACGGTACGGTTGCTCCAAAACTCTTTTCGAAAGTGCCCAGATCCTTCTGTCTCCAAACATCGCGCACCCTGTATTTTCCGTATGGGCCAAGGTTCCTCCAATGTGCACTCACAGCGATTTCCCTGAGTGAACGGTTGAATAATCCGACAGCCTTTGAGCCATCTTCCATACTTTTCGCCCACACTTCCCGATCGCCGTCTTTTTCTGCAAGGTGTGCCTGCCTGTCAAGCGGGTCCTGGTCTATGTCTATTACCTCATCGTTCGACAACAGGCTTATGGTTATGGCATAGATTCCATGTTTCTTCATTGAACCGGAGAATCTTCCTGACACCCCGTCAAGTGTCAATCGCATTGGGATATTCTTTGGTGTAAGAGTCATGGTTGGTTACCCGTAGCCGGAACTGAAAAGAGAACAGGATTTCCTGGTCCGGGGCGCCCAGGATCCTCCCGCAAACAGTCTGCCCAGGCACGCCAGCCTTTCGCGCAGCGAGTGACTTGAAGGCTCCGAGTCGTCCCCCACAGAGCGTTCGCACAAAAAACAAGGCCCAGTACGCACCCCGGGCCTTGTCATTTTCGTCAACTATGCGATTGTTCGCTTCCTCAGACGCCGTACGGCACCCAGATGTTCTTTACTTGAGTGGATTTCAGAAGCAGTGTCTGGCTGTGGATCGTGCTCCAATTCAGCTGTTCATCGTTTGAAACCCACGTTTGCTTCATGTTGCTGACCGACGCTTCCTCCACGGCCTTGCTTCCTCCGGCACTTCCAAAGAACCAGACCCCGTCGACATCTTCATGCTCGGCCAGGATTTTCGCAATCGCGTCAGGATTCTGTGCGCTGAGAATATTGAGAACGCCTCCGGGGACGTCTGAATGCTGGATGACCTGCACCAGGTCCATCGCCGTCATGGCGTGCTTTCCAGCCACGACGACTGAAGTGTTACCCATCGCCATCGCGTAGCCCATGACCGTGACCAGGCCCAGGAGAGGCGACTCGTCCGGTGCGCGCAGACCGAGCACGCCCACCGGCTCGCGGAGACCGATGACCACGCGCCGCCCGAGGACAGGCTGAACAGTGCCGCCGAACTTGTCTGCGTATGCAGCCGAGTCGAACAGGCGGCTGATGGAGCCGGAGACCTCTTTCCGCGAATCGTCCAGTGTGCGGCCGGTCTGAGACGCAATCCCCTCGGCGAAGCGCTCTTTCTCTGCCGCGAGATTTTCCGCCCAGAAGTACAATATCTGCGCACGCAGATGCGGCGCAGACTCGAACCACGAAGGGAATGCTCCGCGTGCCGCTTCGACGGCATTGCGGACGTCTTTCCTGTTCGCCTCCCCGACGACGGCGAGCAATTCGCCGCCGGGCGATCTCACGGAGTGGCTGCCCGCCTGATCCGGACGGGCGAGTTTTCCGCCGATAAGGAATCTGAATGTGCGGTCGACAATGTCCGGCTCCGGGGCTGTGAGGTCCCCTTCTTTGTGGGCAGTTTCCACGAGAGGTGAAGGAGCGTGCTCCCCCATCGCGCCGGTCGTTTGACCGTGGTCCCGTTCGACCAGGACATCGTACATTCCTTCGCGCCCTCCCTCCCGGCCATATCCGCTCTCACGGTACCCTCCGAAACCCGCCGCGGCATCGAACAGATTCGTCGAGTTGATCCAGATCGTCCCCGCCTTCACTTTCCGGGCGACATCCATCGCGGTATCGATGTCCTGGGACCAGATCGACGCGGCGAGTCCGTATCGAGTGTTGTTCGCGAGCTGAATTGCCTCCGCCGGTGTTCGGAACTTCAGTGTCACGAGCACGGGACCGAATATCTCCTCCTGCGCGATGGTGTGCGAGGGTTCGACGTTTGTGGAGAGCGTCGGCGGGAGAAAGTTCCCCGTTTTCGGACACGTCACATTCTCCGGCTGCCACATGACGGCGCCTTCCTTCGTCCCTACCGCCATCATGTCCGTGATCTTCCGCAGCTGTTCGGCGCTCGTGATAGCCCCCATGTCAACCGCTTTGTCCAGGGGATTCCCGACCCGCAGCTTCTTCATCCGGCGTTTCAGACGCTTGATGAAGTCGTCGTGGATTCCTTCCTGGACGAGAAGCCGCGATCCTGCACAGCACACCTGTCCTTCGTTGAACCAGATTCCATTGACGACCCCTTCGACCGCCGAGTCCAGGTCCGCATTTTCGAAAACAATGAACGGCGATTTGCCTCCCAACTCCATTGTCAGATGCTTCCGCGAGCCGGCGGTGCCTTTCCTGATGATGCGTCCAACTTCGGTCGATCCGGTAAAGGTAACCTTCCAGGGAACCGGATGCTCGTACAGGATCGTGCCGGTCTTCGAGTCCCCTGTGACGAAGTTGACCACGCCCGGAGGGAGCTTCACCTCGTTCATCATGATATCAGCCAGCAGAAGTGCCGAGAGCGGGGTAGACTTCGAAGGTTTGAGGACGATCGTATTCCCCGCGGCAATGGCGGGAGCAATCTTCCACGCGAGCATGAGAAAGGGGAAATTCCACGGCACGATCTGTGCGATGACGCCTCCCGGACGATAGCCCGGGAACTCGCTCTCCAATGTCTGCGCCCAGCCGGCGTGGTAGTAAAAGTGCCGGATCACCACCGGAACGTCGATGTCGCGGGTCTCGCGGATCGGTTTCCCGTTGTCCAGCGATTCGATGACGGCGAAGATCCGCGCATGCTTCGCGACCGCGCGTGCGATGGCGTACAGATACCGGGCGCGTTCGTGACCGGAGAGAGCGCTCCATGAAGGAAATGCCAGCTTCGCCGCATCGATCGCGGAATCGACATCTTCCTGCGTGCCGAGGGCGATCTCCGCGAGCACCTCGTCGCTCTTCGCCGGGTTCGTCGTCTTGAAGTAGCCGTTCAGCTTTGGGGCCTGCCAGACACCGTTGATGGAATGGTGAAACTTCGAGCCGTGGCCCTTCAGCCATTCCCGCGCCTTCACCCAGGTTGGGGTGAAGGCGACCCGTTGCGCG
>DAIUKN010000244.1:0-5074 GCA_036848195.1 Bacteroidota bacterium | reverse complement strand
CCGCGTTCCGGAGGGCTATGCAGAGTTGAAGAGCGTCATCACGAAAGAGAAGTCCGACCGGATGGAGAGCTACTTCCTTGCGGAAACGCTGAAGTATCTGTACCTCCTCTTCGCGCCGCCGGAAACGCTGCAGTTCCGCCAGGTGATTTTCAATACCGAAGCGCATCCCATCCGGAGAACATGGTAAGGCCGGGGCCGCGCACGCTTGATTGTTCTTGCGCATTTACAGAAATTCCCGCTATCGAAACATCAGAGGAATCCCATGCATCCCATCTCACTCGTTGCCAGCGGTGACCTTCGTCTCGCTGCCAACAGAAATTGTGAAGCGGCACAAGCTGCCATGGAGCGCCTGCTCATCGCGGCCGTTGAACGACTCGGCGGCTCTGTTGCACGAGCCCATCCATTCGACCCCGTGAAACAGCACGGGTTCATCGACAGTCAACACTACGGCATCGAGGTGTTTCGTTCAATCCCGCCGAAAGCCCCCCTCATTGTCGCCGAATCCGTCTGGCAATACAGCCATCACGTCCTCCCGGGACTTCTTTCGCACCGCGGACCCATCTTGACCGTCGCGAACTGGAGCGGCACATGGCCGGGCCTCGTGGGGATGCTGAATCTGAACGCTTGCTTGACCAAGGCGGGAATCGCATACAGCACACTCTGGAGCGAGGATTTCACCGATCCGTTCTTCACCGACGGACTGAAAAAGTGGATGAAGCGCGGAAAGATAGTCCATGACACATCACATGTCGCTCCTTACGGCGCGGCTGGAGTGCCGAAGGCGGCGGAGAAGATCGGCGAAACATTCGGCCGGTCGTTCAAGACCCGGAAGGCAATCATGGGAATTTTCGACGAGGGATGCATGGGGATGTACAACGCCATCATTCCGGACGAGTTGCTCCATGCCACCGGAGTGTTTAAGGAGCGTTTGAGCCAGTCCGCGCTCTACGCAGCGATGCTCCGGGTGAAGGAATCGGAATCCCGCGCCACGTTTCAATGGCTGAAGGACCGGGGGATGACGTTCCGGTTCGGGGCCAACGAGGAGACTGACCTTACGGAAAGGCAGGTACTCCAGCAGTGCGCGATGTATATCGCCGCGGTCAGACTTGCCCACGAATTCGGGTGCGATGCAATCGGGATCCAGTATCAGCAGGGATTGAAAGATCTCGCCCCGGCCTCCGATCTGGCCGAAGGCATGCTGAACAACGTCGAACGTCCCCCCGTGTACCACGAAACGACCGGCGAAGAGCTTCTCCCCGGCGAAGCCCTCCCGCACTTCAACGAGGTGGACGAGTGCGCCGGGTTGGACAGTCTCGTCACGTACCGCCTCTGGAGGCAGCTCGGCTATTCGCCGGAAAATACCCTCCATGACCTCCGTTGGGGGCGGCAATTCCGGACGGGAAAGGTCGATGATTTTGTCTGGGTCTTTGAAATCTCCGGCGCCGCACCTCCGGCACACTTCCAAGGAGGATATACGGGAGCCACGAGCGAACGTCAGCCGCCGATGTACTTCCGCCTGGGCGGAGGATCAATCAAAGGGGTGAGCAGGCCCGGCCACATCGTCTGGAGCCGCGTCTTCGTCGCTGATGGCCGCCTTCACTATGACACCGGGCTCGCAGAGTCAATCCCCCTTCCTGAAGAAGAGACACGGGAACGATGGCAACTGACGACACCCCAATGGCCCGTGATGAATGCGGTACTCAAAGGAATCACACGGAATCAGATGATGGCACGGCACAAGTCGAATCACATCCAGGTTGTCTACGCTCCCGACCGTGCGAGCGCGAGGAAGGGGATGTTCGCCAAGGCAGCGGCCATGAAGGAGCTGGGGCTGAAGGTCAGCTTCTGCGGCGACCTCCGGTGAAGCGGACCGAACAGCTGTTCCGGTCCCCCTCCTTCCGCGCACTGCTCTCGCTCGTCATGGTGTTCGCGCTCGGAGTGATCTTCAACGCGGATGGCGCGTTCTTCGCCTGGGATACGCACCGTGATATGTTGCGACAGGTGTCCGTGATCGGCATCCTGGCGAGCGGGATGACCGTCGTGATCATCGCAGGGGGTATCGACCTCGCCGTGGGGAGCATCCTCGGCCTCTGCGCCGTAGTGTTCTCGCTTTGCTCCATCCAGGCGGGCTGGCATCCCGTCGTCGCATGCGGGATGACTCTCGCCGTCGGTCTGGGCTGCGGCGCGATTTCAGGATCCCTGGCAGCCCGCTTTCGGATACAGCCGTTCGTTGCTACGCTCGCGATGATGGTCTTCGCCCGGGGACTTGCCAAACTCGCATCGGGCGGACAGAAGATCTCCACGGCTGTCCAGCAGGCCGACGGAACCTACCAATATGTCTCTGTCCCCCAAGTGTTCGAGCTCCTTGGGGCCCGCATAGCGGGCGAGAACGTCGCGGTCGTGACTCTCATTCTCATCGCGTGCCTTGCCCTCTGCGGACTCTTTCTTTCCCGGATGGTCTGGGGACGTCAGATCTATGCCATCGGCGGGAATGAAGAGGCGGCACGGTTTTCCGGCATCCCCGTCCGGGCTACCACTGTTCTTGCGTACGCCATCAGCGGAGTCCTCTGCGCTGTCGCAGGCATCTGCCAGGCGGGACAGGAACTACAGGGAGACCCCGAAGCGGGCAGCACCTATGAACTCTCGGCCATTGCCATGGTCGTGATCGGCGGTACAAGCCTTCGCGGAGGCCAGGGAAAAATCTCGCTGACATGCCTCGGCATTTTGATCATCGGCTACCTCGAAAAGATCCTCAGCATCAATGCGGTGGGGGAGGAAACCCGCCTGATGCTCACCGGGGCGATCATCGTCTCGGCTGTCCTCCTGCAGAAAAATACCTGACGGGGCCCACTCATGAACCTTGCGCAGATACCCTGCACGATACTGGCTTTCATCGCTCTCATCACTCCTCTGCACTTGCATGGCCAATCACCCCGGTGGACGGTGGGGATGAGCCAGTGCAACCTCGGTGAACCATGGCGCGTGCAGATGAACGCCGACGTGAAGCGTGCCGCAGAGGCCCACCCGGAACTGAAGGTCGTGTTCAAAGACGCGCAGAACGACAACCTTCGCCAGGCCGCCCACATCGATGAATTCGTCCGTGCCGGCGTCAACCTCATCATCATCTCACCCAAGGAAGCTGCACCTCTTACCGCCCCCGTCGCTGAAGCGTTTCGCAAGGGAATCCCTGTCATCGTCCTCGACCGGCGCGTACTCGGCGATCAGTATACGTGCTTCATCGGCGCCGACAACAGGAAGATCGGCCGCGCGGCGGGACGCTGGATCACCAAACTCCTGGGCGGCAAGGGAAACGTTGTCGAATTGAAAGGCCTGATGACCTCTACCCCCGGACAGGACAGGAACGCCGGCTTCAGGGAGGGGATCAAGGGCTCGGGCATCAACGTGGTGTTCGAGGCCGACATGAAATGGCTTGAGCCGAACGCGAGAAAGGAGATGGAATCGGCGCTCGCTCGTTTTCCATCCCTGGATCTCGTCTATGCGCACAACGATCCGGCGGCCCACGGGGCCTTTCTGGCGGCGAAGGCGGCAGGACGCGAGAAGAAGATCCTGTTCGTCGGCATCGATGGCCTGCCGCAGGAGGGACAGATGTACGTGAAACAGGGGATCCTCTCGGCAAGCTTCGAATACCCGACAGGAGGCCGCGAGGCGATCGAGAACGCGATGGCTATCCTGAATGGGAAAACGGTCCCGAGGGAAATCACTCTCCCATCAAGAGTCTATACAAAATCAAACATCGACAAGGGAGGCGAGTGGCTGTCCGATTCGGGGCCCCCCTCTCTTCCACGAGACCCAGACAAAGAAGGAGAAGCGGAAATGATCATCAAAGGCCGATACCGATTCGCGACGCGATACACCGCGTCTGGCTTTGCCCTCTTCGCATTGATATGCTGTCTCGCTGTTCTCGGCACCGCGCAGGAGAAGTTCAACGGCCTCACCTCGGGAATGGGAAACCTTTCCCGACTCTCGAAGGCGAAAACCCGCTCGATGAGCCCGGAGAATTTCACGGGAGAGAAAGGAAAGGCGGGAATGGCAACAAACGGAACCGGCGCGAAGGCGGCACGCGATCTTGGCCAGGGATGGAAAATCTCCCCCTCAATAAAGATCGCCGCGGGCCAGAGTGTGACACTCGCCGAGATCAAAGAGCCCGGCGCCATACAGCACATCTGGATGACCCCGACGGGGCACTGGCGCTATCAGATCCTGCGGATGTACTGGGATGGCGAGGAGACGCCGTCGGTGGAAGCGCCGGTTGGCGACTTTTTTGCCTGCGGCTGGGGATCCTACAGTCAAGTCTCCTCCCTCCCTGTCTGCGTCAACCCCGGAAGCGCATTCAATTGCTATTGGGAGATGCCGTTCCGGAAGAGCTGCCGGATCACGATGGAGAACATCGGAGAAGACGACATCACGCTCTACTATCAAATCGATTACACCATAACAGAGATCCCTCCCGACGCAGCCTATTTCCACGCACAGTTCAGGCGGGTGAACCCCCTGCCATACAAAGATGTCTATACCCTTCTCGACGGCGTGAAGGGGTGGGGACACTACGTGGGGACCTACATGGCCTGGGGAGTGAATAATAACGGCTGGTGGGGCGAAGGGGAAATCAAATTCTATATGGACGGTGACAAGGATTACCCGACGATATGCGGGACGGGGACGGAGGACTACTTCTGCGGGTCCTACGATTTCGAGAACAAGGTAACACACCAGTACCAGGAATTCACCACGCCCTATTCGGGACTCGCGCAGGTCATCAGACCTGACGGCTTGTACAGCTCACAACAACGATTCGGACTCTACCGGTGGCATGTTATGGATCCGATCAGGTTTGATAAAGATCTCCGCGTGACAATCCAGGCCCTGGGGTGGCATTCCGGAGGGCGGTACCTTCCTCTGCAAGACGACATCGCTTCGGTCGCCTTCTGGTACCAGGCGGAGCCACACGCGGCCTTCCCGAAACTGCCGGGGAGGGATTATTTGGAAATCCAGTAACCGCCGACTGTACCGCGAGCTTCTGCTCGTGCTCTTGACCAGCACGGACTGAAGTCCG
>DAIUKN010000243.1:0-5074 GCA_036848195.1 Bacteroidota bacterium | reverse complement strand
GGTTTCTTCGCGGACCTCTTTGACGATCTGGGCGAACACATCGTCTTTGTTCTTTGCCAGGTCCTCAAGCAGTTTGAGGACGTTCACCTCCAGGACGACGCGCATGCCGCCTTGAAGGTCCAGGCCGAGCTTGATCCGCTTTGCGCGGTTTTCACGGAGGCTTGCCTCATGCGTCTCAACAAACTTCAGGCTGTCCTCGCCGTGCAACGAACTGAGCGTTTTGTGGAGATCGTAGTCGCGGTATGTGGGAAAGAGGAAATACAGCGCGAGAAGGACGGTCGCGACAATAAAGAGAATTTTGAATCGGTACTTGCGCACGAAAAACCTCCGGGATCGGGCGTACGGGAAAATTTAGGACATCATGGGAGGATACTGCGTTTCTTCAGTTAAGCTAACAAATATACCACAACCCCCTTTAAGAGTCAATAAAAAAACATTGCTTTTCCCGCGCCCATCACGTATATTTTTGATGTTTCTAGCCACGTCTACTCTCTCCAGGAGGTCTTTTCGCCGTATGCCTATCATGACCCGCATGCGTGACAGCATGCCCCTAATCCTTTTTGGACTTCTCATCGCGTTTCTCATCACGATTATCTTCGAATGGGGAATGGACTACCTCGGTCTCCGGTCCGGGCGCCAGGACACCATCGGCACGATCGACGGCAAGAAGGTGACCTACCAGGAATTCTCTGAGCTGGTCAAAGGGATGTCTGACCAGCAGAAAACCAGGACAGGCGCCGAGCCGGATGAAAACGAGCTCAAACAGATCCGCGACCAGGCCTGGCAGGCGCTGGTTACGCAGCAACTTGTCGAGCGCGAAATCGGCCGCCTGGGCATCACGGTGACCGACCAGGAGCTGGTGAACTGGGTACGGGGGGAGAACCCGCCGGACGACCTCCGACGGTATTTTGTCGACTCCACCGGACAGTTCCGTCGGGACGCGTACGATCAGTTCCTCAACGATCCCAACCAGTTCGTCCGTGATCCGCAGGGTTCGGACCAGAACTACGGAACAAAATGGCTTGCCAATTACGAGAAGAATCTCCGCCAGCGGCGGATGCAGGAGAAGCTCCAGAGTGTCCTGACGGCCTCTGTCCGCGTGAGCGAGGGGGAGCTGCGTCAGCGTTTCGAGGATCAGAACCAGAAGATCAATGCCGCCTATGCGCTGTTCGATGCCAATAGCCTGGTGAAAGACAGTGACGTGTCCGTGACCGATGCGGATCTGAAATCTTACTTCGAAGAGAATATCGACCAATACAAATTCGATGCGAGCAGGAAATTGAAGTATGTGCTGTTCCTTGAAGCCCCGTCGGCCGCGGATTCGGCCATGCGGCTGCGAGACATCGAGGATGCCGCATCGAAGGCGCGCAAGGGGGTTGATTTTCTCCAGCTTGTCTCGACCTATTCCGACAAACCTGATAGCGGAGCCTTTTTCCGCCACGGGGAACTGACGCCAGCTCTCGAGGGGCCCGTCTTCTCCGCGAAGGTCGGCGACATCATCGGGCCGGTGCAGGACGGTGAAGGGTTCAGGGTGGTCAAGGTGCTGGATCAGAAGAACGGGGACAAACCGTTCATCAAGGCCCGGCACATCCTCTTTGCGCTTGAAGGACAGCAGGACACGGTTGCCCTGAAGGCGCTCGCGGAATCGGTGGCGAAGAGCGCGCGCGAGGGAAAAGACTTCTCAACGCTCGCTCAACAGTACTCGAAGGACGCAAGTTCTGCGCAACGCGGCGGGGATCTGGGATGGTTCGGCAAGGGGAGGATGGTCGCCCCCTTCGAGGAGGCAGCGTTCAAGGCTAAAGTCGGCGATGTTGTCGGACCTGTCCGAACGCCGTTCGGCTACCATGTGATCACGATCGATGCACGTGACATGCGCGAGGTCAAGCTCGCCACGATTACCGTGAAGATCACCCCGAGCTCGCAGACGAAGAACGATCTTTTCGACCGGTCGCGCGACTTTGCATTCAATGCCCGAGAATCTGAGTTTTCGAAGGAAGCTCAGCAGCTCGGCTTTGAGGTGAGGGAATCTCAGGTGCAGGAGAAGGGGGGCGTCGTCCCCGGTGTGGGCGTCAATGAGAGCATTACCCGCTGGGCATTTTCGAACAAGGTCGGCTCGGTCAGCGAGCCGTACAGTATCCCCAACGGCTACGCAGTCTTCGGCATTGCGGAGAGTAAAGATGCCGGCGTGAAACCGTTCGAGGAAGTGAAAGAGTCCATCCGCCCCCTCGCGCTTCGAAAGAAGAGAATCGAAAAGACCCAGCAGCTCGCGACGGAACTGCGATCGAAGCTGGCACAGGGGGACAGCCTGTCCAGGGTGACACAGCTGGATCCTTCCATCAGCGTCAGGGAAACCGGAATATTTTCGCCGGGTACGCCGGTGCCGGGAATCGGAAGAGACCCGAACTTCGTCGGGACGGTGACCGGCTTGAAGCCAGGCGAGATTTCAAAGGCGATTTCGGGAACCCGCGGCGCCTACCTGGTCCAGCTGCTCTCGAAATCGGAGTTCGACTCCACAGCATACGCCGTACAGCGAGAGACGCTGCGTTCCCGTCTGCTCCAGGAGAAACGCAGCCGGTACATCGCCGACTGGATCGAGAAGTTGAAAGCAAACGCAGACATCGAAGACCACCGGGACCTGTTCTTCCGGTAACTCGTTCGGTGCTATGACACGATCACGCGCCCTGATCATGGCATGCGTTCTTGCATCTGCGGCATCCGTGCTGCGGGCACAGGAACGGCCCTTCACCGTTATCGTGAAGGGCAACCTGAGTACCGAGTCGGAGATCTTCCTTAACCCGATGTCTCCTGACCCTGTGGCCCGGGCGCAATCCACTCTTGTTCAGGATTTCCCCGGTTTCGGCGTGGAAATCCAGTACCATTTCCCCGGGATGAGCATCGCACTGGGCGTGTCGGCAGACCGCATCCGCGCCCGCACTTCGCAGCCTATCACCGTCTCCTTCCGCGAACAGGTCCCCGCCGAGGACGGCTACACCGCAATTCCCCTGGACCTGACCGGCTACTTCATCATCCCGGCCTCGGGAGAGGTGTTCAAAATTTTCATGGGTGGGGGGTTCGGGGTCTACTTTGGAACACGCACGTACAGCATCGCGGGGGTCGAAGCAAGGACGATCGACGACAGCCCCGGGTTCGGTATCCACGTCCTTGGCGGCCTGAGTGTCCACTTCACCCGGTGGTTCTCCCTTGTTGCAGAAATGAAGTTTCGTGACCTGCAGTTCCGGTCCACCAATGCCTTCACCGTTTCGCGCATACCGTACGGTTCCACAAGCATAAACGTGAGTCAAACCCCCTTTGCGTCGAGCATCCACACAGACGGGATCGTCTTCCAGATCGGGGCAGGATTCAGCTTCTAGAGGTTCTGCCGAACCCCGGGGCGCTCTCACAGAAAGCGAATCTCCCCAGGATCTGCTTGTCCGGATCAGCTCCCGCTACGATGTCGTTACCGAGAGCATCGATCTTCCCGGCGGTCCCGTGTCGCTTCTCCTGGTGCGTGATGCCAGCAAACTCCTGGAGGCGATCGACGTCGACACATTTGCCGAGGACGAGCGGCTCCCCTACTGGGCGGAGCTCTGGCCGTCAGCGATTGCGCTTGCGCGCTGGACTCTGGAGACACCCGGGATCCGCGGGCAGAAGGTTCTTGAACTCGGCTGCGGTGTCGGACTCGTCGGCATCACGGCGGCGCGCGCCGGCGGGGCCGTGACGATGACGGATTATGAAGACGACGCGCTTCTCTTCGCCCGGTACAACGTTGCCACAAACGTCCGGGCTCCGCTTCCGGTCGTCCGGCACCTGGATTGGCGGACCCCCGACGGGATCGGCACATACGATGTCATCCTCGGCGCCGATATCGTCTACGAGCGGAGAAACTTCAATCCGCTGCTCGGTCTCTTCCGCCGGGCACTCAGCCCGGCGGGATACGTGATGATGACCGAACCGGACCGGAGCATCGGGCGGGACTTCTTCGTTGCCGCCGCTGCTGAGGGGTTCCTGCTGGAGCGCCGGACAACAACGGTGGCACGCCGGAACCGCTCGGTCACAGTCACATGTACGCTTGTCCGGGACGGCGGCACGCGCGGGAGAGGCGGGGCATGATGCCGCTGTCTGCACGGCGCGAGCGGATCTATTTGACCGGCTTCATGGGGAGCGGCAAGAGCACGATCGGTCCGATCCTCGCAAATACGATCGCGTACGATTTCGTCGATCTGGACCGCACCATCGAAGTCTCGGAAGGAAAAGCTGTTAGAGAGATCTTCCGCGAAAAAGGGGAAGAATACTTCCGGCAACGTGAGAGGGACCTCGTGAGCGGCCTGGCTGCCAGATCCCGGATTGTGGTATCGCTCGGGGGCGGAACGCTCGTCGACACGACCTGCCTGCAGACTGTCCTGACGACCGGCATCCTTGTCTATCTGAAACTGACTCCGGACCAGCTTTTCCATCGGCTCCATCGCCGCAGCGATCGGCCTTTGCTCACGGATGAGGAAGGGAACAGACTGACCGAAGAGGGCCTCCGGCGCCGCATCCGCGAACTCTTCGATGCGCGTGAGCCCATCTATACCAGAGCGGACATTACCATCGAGGCGGACGAGTTGAGGGTCGGCAAAACTGTTGACCGGATTGTCCGCTCCCTCTCACCCCACATCGAGTAGTCCCCCCGTAGGCTCCTAACCCGTTGCACTTCAAGCGGTTCATGGGTATATTATTAATAAGGATAAACCGGAGGTCGCTCTGGAACCCGCACTGGATTTCTCTGAGGAATGGCTCGGCAATCTGCTCGGAAACTTTGCCGGCAAACGCATTGCGGTGGTCGGCGATGTCATGATCGACCGGTATTACTGGGGTTCGGTGCATCGTGTGTCGCCCGAAGCGCCGGTTCCGGTCGTTGAGGTGGATACGGAATCCGTCCGTTTCGGCGGGGCGGCCAACGTTGCGAACAACATTCAGTCGCTCGGCGGGACGCCCCTGCTTGTCGGGCTGGTGGGCGATGATCATCCCGGCGAGCTGTTCTTCGACCTGCTGAAACAGCGGAATCTGGATGGGCAAGGTATCATGGTCGATC
>DAIUKN010000242.1:0-5087 GCA_036848195.1 Bacteroidota bacterium | reverse complement strand
TCCCTCGGCCGCTACCCCCGAAACCTCGGTATGTTTCTCGATCGCCGGCAGATGATGGCCGCAGCGCGGACCCACCTCAAGGAGATCGGGGCCGAGATCGATCCGCGCACGCCGATGGCCGAACTCTCTATCGCCCACCGCCAACTTGTCCAGGTGGCAGCTGCCGTGTCGTCCGGGGCAAAGGTCTTGGTTTTCGACGAACCTACAAGCTCGCTCACGGAGAGCGATGCCGAGCGCCTCTTCGGGTTGATGGCGAAGCTTCGTTCCCGCGGCGTGACACTGCTCTACGTCTCCCATCGCATGGCCGAAATCTTCAGGGTGAGCGACCGGATTTCCGTCCTGCGCGACGGCGCTCACGTCGGGACCATGACTACGGACAAGGCAACCGAAGGGCGAGTCGTTTCCCTGATGATCGGCCGTCGGGTTCATGAATATTTCCCCCGCCATCTCGAACAGAAACCTGGAGAAGAACTCCTGCGTCTGGAGAACTTCTCTTCCACAGGGAAGTTCTCGGATATCTCGCTCTCCGTCCGTTCGGGCGAAATTCTCGGCCTTGCGGGACTGGTAGGCTCGGGGCGCAGTGAAATCACGCAGGCAATTTTCGGGCTGGATCCGCATGCCACCGGAGAGATCCTCCTTCACGGCGTTGACATCTCCCGTTCCACGCTGCGAGAGAGGATCAAGGCCGGAATCGCCCTCGTTCCTGAAGACCGGAAACGCCAGGGGCTCGCTCTGACGCTCAGTTCCCGGTTCAACTTCTCACTTACGCTTCTCGACCGACTCCGGAGGATGCTGTTCCTCCGACAGTCACTCGAACAAAAGCTGATGGAGTCGTACTTCAATCGCCTCGGGCTGAAGACCGCTTCGGTGGAAGACGCTGCGGAGACTCTGAGCGGCGGAAACCAGCAGAAGATCGTCCTTGCGAAGTGGCTTGCCCGGGAGGCTCAGGTCCTGATGCTCGACGAGCCGACGCGGGGCGTCGACGTCGGGGTGAAAGCGTCAATTCACTCCCTCATCGATGAGCTGGCCCGGACGGGGACGGGAATCATCCTGATCTCGTCCGAACTTTCCGAACTGCTGAATCTCTCCACACGTATTCTGGTCATGCGTGAAGGGCGGATCGCCGGCGAGGTACCCCGGGCGGCGGCAACCCAGGAAGATCTGCTCCGTCTCATGTCGGGCCTGAAGAGGGATACTCCCCCTCCCACGTCCTCAAACCGAATCGGCTGAGGTAGAGCGGGATATTCTTGAAGAGGGGGTTTTCTTCTTCGATCTCCTTGATCATGCGGCGTTTGGCGTATGAGGTCGACCCGCAGAGAATCGTCAGAGACCCGCCTTCCCCTCCTGCCCCGTTCACTTTCCACCCGAGCGCCCCGTGGGACCTGGCGATCCCGATCACGCGGTGGGCGTCGCTGCTGATCAGATCCGGGTGGAGACGCCCCTGAGCATCGGTATTGTCAACCATCGCCCGTCCCAGCGCCGGAAAGTCGCCCCCGTAGACTGCATCGCGCGAGCGCTCCGCCGTTCGGCGAAGGTCCTCAATTCTTCGCGACTCCGGCCCCTCATTCTCCAGTTCGCGAATCACCTTCGTGTGGACGTCGGAGGAGCTGTGGGATTTACCGAAGTAGATCAGAACCAGTCTCCGTTCCAGCTCCCACCAGACGGAATTCGAGACCTGGATCTGCGACACCGTCGCGCGAGGGAAATCCTGCATCTCGATATAGTTAATCCCGCCATAGGCGGAACAAAGCTGGTCCTGGATGCCGCACTGCAGCCCCAGCATGGTCATCTCCACGTGATGTGCCGCGTAGGCAACCTCGTGCGGGGTCATCCTCCCGGGCGTGAGCAGGTCGAGGGCTCCGATGAGCGCGACCGTGACTGCGGCAGAGGTGCCGGTCGATGCCCCCGCCGGCGCCTCCGAGTAAATCGTCACCTGGACCGCGACGTCATCGGGGACCCGCATATAGTGTATCGCCGCTTCGAGCAGAGGATGCCGGTCCCGCTTGGCCTTCTCCTGAAACACCGCAAAGCGTTCGCCGAAGTTCTCGGCCTGGACGATGATCCGATCCTCCTGGGCAGAGGATGGGAATACCTCGATCTGAACCTCGGCATACGGATAGACGCCGATGTTGAAGATCTTCCCGTGACGGGCAAACCATGTGTCGGTCCACCCTCCATTGTCAGCAATCCGGATCGGCGCCACACTGTTGATGATGCGAAAGGGGGGGGAAGAGCGGCCATCCTTGCTCATAGCGAGTTCTCCGTCTTGAATACATAGAAATGTAGAAAGGAGGATAAGAAACCGCAAGTTGAGTTTCCCGCTGCAATTGCGTAACTTCGGGCAGTCCTCATTCTCCACTCACCCATCAACGCCAGGAACAACCATCATGGGACTTGTCGACCTGCGTCCACAGGCGGGGCGTCGGACTCCCGACCAGATTGTTCATCACTTGAAGAATTTTGAACTCGACCTGAAATTTTCAGCCGGCATCTGGTTCTTCACTCCGCCGCAAAGCCGCTTCCACGAACCGTACCACCCGGAAGTGCCGCTTGAACAGCGCCTGCAGACCGCCGCACGTCTGAAGGAGTACGGCCTGCAAGGGCTTGAGGCGCATTACCCGAACGAGATCAATCACGAAAACGTGCGGCTTTGGAAAGACTTCGGCCGCGAGACGGGCATCCGGCTCATCACCGTCATCCCCCTCCTTTTCTGGGACAAGAAGTTTGAGTGGGGCTCCCTCTCCAACCCACTGCCTCATGTCCGCCGGGAAGCGATCGAAAGAACGAAACAGGCTTTTTCCCTGGGGAAGGAGCTCGATACCGACTTCGCCGTTGTATGGCCGGGCATTGATGGATACGAAAACCCGTTCGGCATCGATTTCTTTGCCATGCGGGACCGGTTCATTGACGGGCTGGCAGAAGCCATGGACGCGGTCCCGGGCGTTCGTGTCGCATTCGAGCCCAAGCCGTACGAACCCCGGGGGCATATCCTCTTCGGGAGTACGGCCGAGGGGATGATCCTCTGTAACAAGGTGGAAGGCCTTCTCCGCGCGCACGACAACCTGCACATCCTGAACGACGGACACACGCTCTGTGGCATGAATCCGGAAGTCGGCCACGTCCTGATGGGGTACGAGGACCTTCCGTCCGCCTACGCCTGGCCACTGTCCGAAGGGAGGCTCGCGCACATCCACCTCAACAGTCAGCCCCTCGGCAATTACGACCAGGACCTCAACGTGGGAACCGTGTCGCCGGAGCAGCTGGAATCCTTGCTCTACATCCTGAAGATGCACAGCTACCGCGGGTATTTCGGCATCGACATCAATCCCGAACGTATGCCGGTCGACGTCGCCTTGAGAATCAGCATGGATTCTGTGCGCGCTGCCAATGACCGGATCAACGAACTGGACCATGAAGCAATTATATACGCCACCAACCACCCCGATACGTCCCGTGGATGGCTTGAAGCATATCTGGTCAGGGCCCGCGCATCCCACCCAGAACGCCTGTCGAAACTCGCACCGCTGAAATAGCCCCGTACCCTGAGACCATGACATCTCTGAAACAGCTGACCGTCGCATTGCTCTCTCTTGCCATCGCTTTTGGGGGATGTAAATCCCTGCAGGAGCTCCAGCTCGAACGCGCCCGCGATCTTCGCTCAACGGTCGAGAAGAGACAATTGCCTTTCACTGTCCCGCCTGGAACGAAGCTCGACACGATGATCATCGATCCCGTCGGGAAGAAGCTGACGGTCCGCCTCTCCAAGGAGTTCTCCTATCAGGCGTACCGCACCGACAACGTCGCATCGATCAACGAAGGAATCCGGAATTTTCTCGCTGACCGGTTCGATGGTTACGCGATTTCGGTCCAGACGATGGGTCACGCCATAGAGGAATTCGTGCCGAACTACTATCGGTCGGACCCTTCGACGGTCGACCGTTCACGCATGCCCCGGCAGGGTGACGACAAACCCATCCCGATCATTCAAAACATCAGCAAGCCCGTTGTGCCGTCGGCCGGACTTCAGAACAGGAACATCGTTCTCTGGCACAGCCACGGGTGGTACTATAACAGAAAGGAAGATCGATGGGAATGGCAGCGACCACGTCTCTTCGAAACGGTGGAAGATCTCGTTCCCATGTCGTTCACGATCCCTTACCTTGTTCCGATGCTGGAGAACGCCGGTGCATACGTCTTCATCCCGCGCGAGAGGGACATCCAGACGAACGAGGTGGTCGTTGACAACGATACGTCCGGCGGGTCCTATCGCGAATCAAGCAGTGGCAGAGGCCGTGCATGGAGCAAGGGGGATACTCCGGGGTTCGCCAAAGGGACACTTCCTTACGCGGGCAACTTCAACCCCTTCCTCGCAGGAACCCATCGCGTGATTCGTGCTGACTCGCTCCCCGGCGCGAGCGTGACCTGGACGCCCGACATCCCCGAGACGGGCTCGTATGCCGTGTACATCTCGTACGGTTCCTCCAGCAACAACGTCCCTGACGCCCACTATACCGTCTTCCACGAAGGTGGGGCGACAGAATTCCGGGTGAATCAGCAGACCGGGGGAGGTACGTGGATGTACCTCGGCACTTTCAGGTTTTCCCGCGGCGCGGGTCCCGGGAGGGTGGTCCTCACGAATCAGAGCGCCCGGCAGGGCGGAGTGGTCTCGGCAGATGCCGTCCGTTTCGGCGGCGGAATGGGCGTGGTGGCGAGGAACGGCAGTATCAGCGGCCGGGCGAAATACCTCGAAGGCGCACGGTACTATCTCCAATACGCCGGGATGCCGGATACGCTCGTGTACAACCTGAACAAGAACGAGAACGACTACAACGACGATTACCAGAGTCGGGCCGAATACGCCAACTACCTCCGCGGCGCACCATATGGACCCAACCGGGACAGGAAACAGCAGGGACTGGGCATCCCGGTAGATCTCACGCTTGCCTTCCATACCGACGCCGGCATCACGCGCAACGATACGACGATCGGCACGCTCTCGATTTTCAGCACGCAGGACGCCGAATCGACATTCGTGTTCCCCGACAGTATCTCACGACTGGCCAACCGTGACCTGGCCGACATCCTGC
>DAIUKN010000241.1:0-5089 GCA_036848195.1 Bacteroidota bacterium | reverse complement strand
GCTAAAGGGCTCCTACGACACTCTCCGGAAAGAGATTGCCAAAGTGATTGTGGGTCAGGACACCGTCATCGAGCAGATGCTGATCTCTCTCCTTGCACGCGGACACTGCCTGCTCGTCGGCGTCCCGGGCCTTGCGAAAACACTGCTGATTCGGACGCTTGCTCAGGTTCTGGACCTGAAGTTCAGCCGGATCCAGTTCACCCCCGATCTGATGCCCAGCGACATTACCGGAACCGAGATCATTGAGGAACGGTCGGGCACCGGAGAGAAGAGCTTCAAGTTTGTCCACGGTCCTGTCTTTGCCAACATCGTTCTTGCCGACGAGATCAACCGAACCCCTCCAAAGACCCAGGCCGCGCTTCTTGAAGCCATGCAGGAACACCGTGTCACGGCGGCGGGTCGCACGTATACGCTGCAGGAGCCGTTCTTTGTTCTCGCAACGCAGAATCCCATCGAGCAGGAGGGAACGTATCCGCTCCCGGAAGCGCAACTCGACCGATTCATGTTCAACCTGTGGCTCGATTACCCGTCGCCCGACGAGGAAGTCCAGATTGTTCGCACCACCACGAGTCTGTTTACGCCGGAGCCACAGCATGTGTTGACCGGTGAGCAGATTATTGCGTTCCAGGACCTGGTCCGGAGAGTCCCCGTCGCTGACAACGTCATCGCGTACGCCGTCCGGCTGGCTCGAAAAACCCGGCCCAAGAGCGACCATGCTCCGCAGTTCATCAAAGACTGGCTCAGCTGGGGTGCCGGCCCGCGTGCTTCCCAGTACCTCATCCTTGGCGCAAAAACCCGGGCGATCCTCGCTGGCCGGCATACTCCCGACATCGAAGATGTCCGGACCATGGCTGCCCCGACGCTGCGCCACAGGATCGTGCCGAACTTCAATGCCGAGGCGGACGGCGTCTCGACTATCGAGATTGTTGCCCGGCTCGTCAAAGAGACAGACGCCTAGCAAGACACCGGGACAGGAAGCTCTTCGGGGGATGATACCATTGCCCGGCATTCAGATCGATTTCGCCGTCTCCGCGCTGATCGTCCTCCTCCTGGTCATCGTTGCGGCGGCGGCAGCAGCGTTCTACTACCGCACCACGTTGCCGGCGATCGCTCGCCGCCGGAGAATACTCCTGGCGACCTTGCGAGGCATCGCGCTGGGTCTGATCGTCCTCCTTCTGTGTGAACCTCTTCTTCGTCTCGTCTCCACTTCGGTTCACCCACCAGTTCTCGCCGTCCTCGTCGACAATAGCCGGAGCATGAGGATCACCGACAGGGCCGGTGATCGAGCTTCCCGGGTCCGGGAACTTCTCCGCTCCGAACCCCTCCACGCAGCATCTGCAAGGGCGGATCTGCGGTTCTACACCTTCGGCGTGACCCTCCAGCCCTTTGCTTCCCCGGAGCAGGACACCCTCGGACTGGCCGAAAATGCCACCAACATCTCCGCTGCTCTCCAGGCTCTCGCACGTGAGAAGGAGTTGCACACCATCAATGCAGCTCTCCTTCTGACTGATGGCACGTACAACATCGGCCAGAATCCGGTGTACGACGCCGAGAGAACAGCTCTACCCCTCTACACTATCGGCATCGGAGACTCGACCGAGCAGACGGACCTCGTTGTCACCAGGGTCGTCGCCAACACTCTGGTTTACAGCGACAATCCGACGCCTGTCGATGTGACGATCAAGAGCTCCGGCTTCGACGGCGAACGGGTCACCGTGACGCTACTCTCAGGCACAACCGAGCTTGCGCGCTCCCCGCTCCTCATTGAACGCGGAACGCGGGAGCAGACAGTGCGGCTTTCCTATACGCCCGAAGGCGAGGGGAAGACGCGGTACACGGTCCGGGTCTCTGCGTTGAAAGGAGAGCTGACCACTGCCAACAACCAGCAGTCGTTTGTCACGCGCATCCTGAAAAGCAAACTCCGCGTTGTCGCGATTGCCGGATCCCCGGGGCCCGATGTCGCGGTGGTGCGCCAGACGCTCGCCGAAGAGAAGGACTTCGACGTGCGCTGCTTCACCCAGCGGTTGCCGTCAGGCTTCTTTGAGGGGCAGCTCCAGCGCGCGTTGCTCGACTCCGCAGACTGTCTCGTCCTGATCGGGCTCCCCACGGCAGGGACGTCGCAGCAGGTTCTGGAGATGATCAGCGCGGCCGAGAAGCCGATTCTCTTCATCGGCGGAAAAGCACTCGATGACGGCAAGCTTCGCGCGCTCCTGCCCGCACTCCCGTTTGCTGTCGAGCTCTCCTCTTCAACGGAACAGCTCGTCTACATCGAGCCGTCGGAGGCACAGCGGGGAAACCCGCTGCTCCATTTCGACAACCCGGACGGATTCGACGCCTGGAAGCGCCTCCCGCCGATCTTCAAAACCCTTGCTGTTGTTCGGGCCAAACCCGAAGCAGTCACTCTTGGTACATGCAGAATCGAAAATGCCCAGACTCAGGAACCGCTGATGCTGACAAGGTCGGTGGGGAAACAGCGATCTCTCGCGATCATCGGGTACGGCATTTGGCGCTGGAGGGTCATGGCCCAGGGAAATCCTGAGACGGCCAACGTGCTCCCCCAATTCCTCTCAGGGGCGATCAAGTGGCTTACCACGCGCGAGGATGCGCGGCTGGTCCAGGTCTCAACGGCGAGGGATCTGTTTGTCCAGGGCGAACCGGTGGATTTCATCGGACAGGCGTATGACGCCACGGCACACCCGGTCGATAATGCACGGATCACCGTGTCGATACAACAACAGGGCCGCGGGTACGAGACCGAGCTCCGGCCTGTTGGAAACGGGCGATACGAGGGAAAAATCGATGGACTCGGCGAGGGAGACTATTCTTTCCGCGCATCGGCGGAGGCGAGCGGGACTCGGTTAGGAGAGGACAGGGGAAAATTCTCCGTCGGCGGGCTGAACCTGGAGTATCAGGATACCAGGGCGAATCTCTCTCTGCTCCGGCTGCTTGCCCGGCGGACAGGCGGCCGGTTCTTTCTCCCATCCGAACTTTCCGGCCTGGACAGCGCGCTCGCTGCCCAGCCCGCCCTCGCGCAGCAAATGGTTCGGACGGTCCGCGACATCGATCTGTGGAACTGGAAGGTCATGCTCGCCTCCATTATCGCACTCCTGGCCGCGGAGTGGATCATCCGGAGACGAACGGGGATGATCTGAGAGAGCGGGCTACTTTCGCCTGTGCTTGCTGGCTCGTGGCTTTTCTTTCGGCTTCGGCGCGGTTTTTCCCTTTGCTTCGAGCTTCACCGGCTTCTCCTTCTCCGGTGGCTTTTTCTCCTCTTTTCCCTTCGCTGTTTTTCCTCCGCTCTTTTCTTCGCCATCGAACAGACCCACCTGGACTTTTTCTTCAGGTCCTTCCTTCTCCCCAACCGGGGGTTCTTCGCCCTCCGAAGGAACGGCCGCAACATCGGATATCGTGTCTCCCTGATCCAGCCGGATCAGCCGCACCCCCTGGGTGTTGCGCCCGGCTATGCGGATCTCCGATGCGTGTTGTCGAATGACGATCCCGTTGCCGGTCACGATGACCACGTCATCGGTTTCGAGCACCTCCCTGATCGCAACCATTTTCCCGGTCTTGTCGGCCGTCTTCACGGTAATGATCCCCTTGCCGCCCCGGTGGCTGACCCGGTACTCTGCCGTTTCACTCCGCTTCCCATAACCACCCTCGGTCGCTACCAGGATGGTCGTCCCGTTGCGCCTGAGCACAACGGCCCCGACAACTTTGTCAGCTTTCTCCAGCCGTATGGCGCGCACGCCTGACGCACCGCGGCCCATGGGGCGGACTTCGCTCTCGTGGAACCGGATGGCAATGCCCTCCCGTGTCCCGATGACGATATCCTGCGTCCCGTCGGTCAGCCGGACATCGATGAGGCGATCGCCCTTTCCGAGCCCGATGGCGCCGATCCCGCTCTTGCGCGGATTGCCGAACTCGCTCAGTCCGGTCTTCTTGATCATTCCCTGTTGTGTGACCATCATGACGAACAGCGGATCCTCGAAGTTCTTCACGGTCACGAAGGATGCGATTGCCTCATCCTGTCCCTTCGCGATGAGGTTCGCGATCGACTTGCCCCGCGACGCCCGTCCAGCCTCAGGGATCTCAAACACCTTCAGCCAGTAGCAGCGCCCCTGGTTTGTGAAGAGGAGGAGATAGTCGTGCGTCGAACCGACGAAGACGTGCTCGATGAAGTCGTCCTCCTTCATCGTCGCGCCTGTGCTGCCGCGTCCGCCGCGGGACTGCCGGCGGTAGCCGCTCACCGGGAACCGCTTGATGAATCCGCCGTGGCTGATGGTGATCACCACCTGCTCCTCGGCAATCATATCCTCGATGCTGAATTCCTCAGCCTTGTAGATGATCTCGGTCCGGCGGGGATCATCATACTTCCGGCGCAGCTCAAGGAGTTCCTCCTTAATGATCTCCATCTGCAGCTGCTTGCTCTTCAGGATCGCCTTCAGCCGCTCGATCAGTTTGATGGTCTCGCGGTATTCTTCTTCGATCTTCTTTCTCTCCAGGCCGGTCAGGCGCTGGAGTCGCATGTCCAGAATCGCTTTGGCCTGGATCTCCGAGAGTTTGAACTTCCTCATGAGACCATTCTTCGCGGTCTCCACATCCTTCGACGCCTTGATCAGCTTGATGATGGCATCGATGTTGTCGAGCGCAATTATGTAGCCCTCGAGGATGTGCGCGCGCTTCTCCGCCTCGTCCAGCTCGAACTTCGACCGGCGGACGATCACCTCGTTCCGGTGCAGAATGAAATGCTGAATCATGTCACGGAGCGTCAGCACTTTCGGACGTCCCTCCACCAGCGCCAGCATGATCACGCCGAAGGTGGTCTGCATCTGCGTGTGCTTGAAGAGATTGTTCAGCACAATCTCGGCGTTGGCGTCGCGCTTCAGGTCCAGGACCACTCTCAACCCGTCGCGGTCAGATTCATCACGGATGTCTGCAATATCCTCGAGCTTCTTTTCATTGACCAGAATGTAGGCGTCCTCGAGCTCGACGATCATCTTCTCGGCGTTGGTGACGAAATAGGGCGAGATGTAGCCGCGGTCGAACTGCATGCCTTCGACGACGTCGAGCTCGGTCTCGAGGCTCTTGG
>DAIUKN010000240.1:0-5096 GCA_036848195.1 Bacteroidota bacterium | reverse complement strand
TCCGCACGTCGATGGTGACCCCCAGGGTGTCGAGGATCGTCCGTGCGCGGGAGTAGGTCTCGTCCCAGTCGATAATCAGGCCCCCGCCCCGTTTTCGCTTCGGAAGGCGGCCCAGAAGGATGTTCTCCGCAACGGTGAGTTCCGGGACGAGACTGAGTTCCTGGTGGACTGCGGCGATGCCCTGGCGCAGCGCGTCGCGCGGAGAGCGAAGATCGATCGGTTTGCCATTCACCCGGATCTCGCCGGCGTCCTGCTGCACTGCGCCTGCAAAGATCTTTACCAGAGTGCTTTTTCCCGCGCCGTTCTTCCCCAGGAGGGCGTGAATTTTTCCGCCTTCGAATCTCAGCGAGACATCGCGGAGAGCCACGGTGCCGGGATATTCTTTGCGGAGACCGACCGTTTCCAGAATATGCGCGGAAGGTGTCATGCCTGCAACGAGGGCGTCACTTGCTGAGTGATTTCAGGTTTTCCTTGAACTGTCTCACATCGTCGGGTTTCTGACGGGAGAGAAGCTGGCCCGGGAGAGAAACTTTCTTCTCCACCGGTTCGCCCTTCAGAGCCTTGACGGCCGCCAGCAGAGCCATCGAGCCGATTTCGAATGGACGCTGACCCGTGATGGCCTGGAGGATATTCTCCTCCGCGAGCAGAAAATCCATCAGTTGATCACCAATGTCGGTGCCGAAGACAGCCACCTTCCCCGCTTTTCCCGCATTCTTCACGGCCATCACTGCACCGACGGTTCCCCCTTCATTGGCGGCCCAGATAATGTCCAGGTCGGGATGGGCGGTGAGAATATCGCCTCCCTTCTTGACAGCCTGCTCGGCCAGCCAGGCGTCCTGCTCCGCGACAAGTATGACCCCGGGAAGCTTCGTGATCTCCTCCTTGAATCCCCCCACGCGCATCGCGCTTTGTTCCGGCGTCTGGGACTGGAACGCCAGAATTGCGACCTTGGCCTTGCCGCCGAGATTCTTCTCGATATATTCCCGTGCGGCCTTGCCGGTGGAGCGGCCCAGGTCGGCCTGATCGCTTTCGATGTACGAAACCGGGATGTCGCCTTCCACCGTGGTGTTATACGTGACCACAACAATACCCTTCTCCCGCGCACGGGAGAGCGCGCTAACCGAAGCCTTTGCACTGAGCGGTGAAACAACGATGGCATCAACCCCACTGGCAATGTAGGTGTTGATCAACTGGATCTCCTTATCGGGTTTGCCGGCGCTGTTTGCCTCAAGAAGTTCAGCGCCGTTCCTGGCGGCGGCATCCTTCATGCCGAAGAGCACGAGACGGAAGAACTGGTCTTCCTGAAACACCATGCCCGCAATGCGTTTCTTGCCGTCTGCCTTTTTGCTGCAGCCTGGGACGGCGACAAGGAGTGCCGCCGCAATGCAAAGGGAGAGAAGAACCCGGAGTGTGTTCATGGTCGTCTGGAAAAGTGTTGTGGAACAAAGGTATCGAAAAGCATCGCAAAAGACAATC
Source organism: Bacteroidota bacterium (assembly GCA_036848195.1). Taxonomy (GTDB): domain Bacteria; phylum Bacteroidota; class Ignavibacteria; order UBA10030; family UBA6906; genus DAIUKN01. The sequence continues at coordinate 3,620 of DAIUKN010000240.1, read as the reverse complement.
TGCACCGCTTACGGAGTTCGCGCGCGGATCTTTTCGGCGCTTTCCCGGGCGACTTCGGCCCCCCTGTCTGATGGATCGGCGGCGATCCTGTCGAGCGCCGGGAGGACTGTCACATCGCCGGCATCGCCGAGGGATCGCAGCGCGGAATAACGAATGAACGTGTTCCTGTCATCCGTCAGCGAAACCAGGGTGGGCATCAAGTCTCGATGGCTCTTTGCATACCGGCTCAGAATGTTCATGGCGGCGAAGCGTGTGGATCCCGGCTGGCCGTAGCGCACTTTCTGCAGGGCCACGGCAATCGCTTTCGAGGAATCGACAGAGGGAAGCCTGCCGATCGCGGCGTTGGAGACGATGTTCCTGTGCGAAGGAACATCCAGATACGACGTCAGCAATGCCATGGCGTTTGCGGAGTCGGCCTTTGTAAGCGACCGCAGGGCGCTTGCCTCAACAGAATAGCTCGAGTCTTTCAACGCCGCACGGAGAGTGCTGATAACATCCTCTCCGCGGAAATGTTCCAGTTGTGCTATGGCGGCGTTACGGACCGCAGACCTGGGATCGCGCGCCGCGGCAAGCAGCGCCATCCGGATCACACCCTTCAGCGGTTCAGCGACCGATGCAAACCTGGCCAGGCCCGTCACAGCTTCGCGACGGACCGCCCAGAATGTATCCTTCTGGGCCACGCGGGCGAGAAGCTGAACACATGCCAGAGTGTCCGGCAGCTTGAGGAGCTCCTGAACGGCTCTCTTCCGGTCGACGGGGTTCCGGGCAAACTCGGCCTGGTACTGCCATTCACGAGCAGGCTTGGAGAAGTTCAGCTCCTTGATGAGCCAGTTGCCGTTGTCGAAAATGACCAGGTCGGGTTTCTCCGGTGCGGGAAGAACGACGGTGGTATCCCCGCTAAGTATGTTCATCCGGTGGGTCTCGGTGCGGCCGGAGGCGGTGACAGCAATTTCTACAGGCGTGCGGAAGATACCGGTGAGGCTGTCCAGGGTCTGAGTCTGGCGCACGTGGAGGAGGAGCGCTCTTGTGGTATCGTTCCATCGGTACGAGAGATCAAAGACGGGGTATCCCGCTTTGTAGACCCACTGCTCAAAGAACCAGGAAAGGTTCTGGCCCGTGGCTTCCTCGATGGCGACCTTGAAATCGTTGGTTTCGACGACCGAAAACTGGTGCTTCGTGATGTAGTGATGGATCGCCCTCCAGAATGGCTGGTCGCCGAGGAGAAAACGGAGCATGTGAAGCACGGATGCGCCGCGGGGGTAGATGTTTTCGCCGTACGAACCGACGCTCACAATCGGCTTGCGGCCAAGGCGCTTGTCAACGTTGATTCCCGCCTGCTGCGCCTCGGACATCATCTGGTCGAATTCATCCTTTCCCAGAAGATGTTCGTGGTAGAGCGGATCAAAGTAGCTGGCGAAACTCTCATTCAGCCAGAGGTGTCGCCAGTCTTTGCACGTCACCACATCGCCCCACCACTGGTGGGCCAGCTCGTGGGCAATCAGACTGGTCGGCGATTCGTCGACACGGGCGCGCGCGTCGAAGACGGTCCCGTCGTCGATCAGCGTTGTGGCGCTGGTGTTTTCCATTCCGCCGACAACAAAGTCCCGGCAGAGGATCTGCGCATACTTTTCCCATGCATAGGGAAAGCCGATCTTCTCGTTGAAAAAGGTGATCATGTCGGCGGTCTTCGAGAAACAGACCCTGGCATCCTCTATCTGAGCGGGGTAGACGTAGTACTCCAGAGGAAGGGACCCGACCTTATCCTTGAGAAGAGCATAATTGCCTGCGGCAAGCATGATCAGGTACGAAACATGAGGTTTGCTCACCTTCCAATGGAAGGTCTTTGTTCCCCGCTTTGTGTCCTCCCGGATTCCTACGAGGCCGCCGTTGGAAACAGCGACGTAATTGCTCTTGACGGTGATGAACATCTCCGATGTTGCCCTGTCGTTCGGAAAGTCATAGCACGGGAACCAGAAGTGGTTGTCCATGTCCTCGCCCTGTGTCCAGATCTGCCATGGTTTGTCAGGGTATGCGGAGTCAGGCTGAACGAAATAGAGACCGCGCTTCGGAGTGCAGGAGTACTCAACGGAGACGGTGAGCGTGTCGAGCAGCGAGTAGACCCGGTCGAGATGAATAATGAGTTTCTTCGGTTCTACTTCGAAGCCCAGATCTTTCTTCCCCAGGGTCACCTTCTGAATCTGCATCTGTTCCGCGTCAAAGTCGATTGTGGTGAACTCCTGAAGGAAAGGGACGAGCGACGTCGTGACCTTACCGATCACGCTGCGGTGTGGCTCATCAAAAGAGACTTCGATCTTGTAGTGGAGGACATCATAGGTCCTGGAGCGGGCTTCGCCTTCGTCGCGGACCTTGAAGACGGGCTGCGCAACAGCCGTTGCGGCGACGAGCATGAAGACGATGCATGCGGGGGAAAGAGTCATGGAGTCCTCTACTATTATAGAGTGAGATGGTTCGCGGCGGAGGAAGAGTCGGTGGCAGAGAATCATCTGATGAGGGACCGCAAGACGGCCATATTCTCCAGATCTTCGTGCATATCATCGCTCTTCTCTGTCTCGAGGATTTTGGGGATCCGGTCAAATCGGGGATCATTCATCAGCATCCGAAAACCCTCTTTTCCAATGCAACCCTTACCGATATGTTCATGCCTGTCCACGCGGGAGCCGAATTCCTTCCGGGAGTCGTTGACATGAACCACGGCGAGCCGATGAAGTCCGACAATATCGTCGAAATTCCTCACGGTATCCCTCCAACCATCTTCGGTGTGAACCGGGTACCCCGCTGCAAAAAGGTGGCAGGTGTCTATACAGACGGCCATCCGGTACTGCTGTTCAACCCTGTCAATGATCCCACGGAGGTGTTCGAGCCGGTATCCGACGGCGCTCCCCTGCCCCGCAGTTGTTTCGAGGATGGTGAGGGTTCGGAACCCGGCCGTTCTCTCATGAACGGCGTTCAGAGACTCCGCAATCCGTCGAATTCCCTCCTCTTCTCCAGTCCCCATGTGCGCCCCCGGGTGGAAGACGAGTCCCACCAGTCCCAGGTCCTCGCACCGGCGAAGCTCGTCCTCCAGGCCGTACCGCGACTTTGTGAGGATTGCAGGATCTAGGGCGCAAAGATTGATCAGGTACGCCGCGTGCGCAACAACCGGCCCCATGCTTGATTTCGCATACGCGCTTTTGTAGCTTTGAATATCCTCATCGGCGAACGGCTTTCCTACCCACCGGTTACTGTTCTTTGTAAAAACCTGCATCGTTGTGCACCCGATATGCGATCCCCGTTCACAGGCGCGATGCAGTCCGCCGCTTGCCGACACGTGGGTACCGATGAGAAGTTCCTTTTTCATACCGAACAAGATACAAAAGCGGGCCTTGGGGAACAACTGACCCACGGCTGCGAGTACCACGGGAGGGTCTATGGCAGCTGCCAGGTTTGTTGTCGGCCTGATGTCGGGCACATCGCTGGACGGTATTGATGCGGTTCTCCTAAGCGTTCGGGGAAGCGGGCCGCGAACGAAGTTTCGATGCGTTGCGTCCATCGAGGATCCGTTCCCCCGCGGACTCAAACGCCTGCTTATGAGAAACTCGGTCCCCGAAACCAGCAGGGTC
>DAIUKN010000239.1:0-5120 GCA_036848195.1 Bacteroidota bacterium | reverse complement strand
CTTGGGATTGAAATACGAATTGCTCCCCTCGAGCGTGAGAGACCTCTCCCCATCCTTGTAGGAAGCGGACACAGTCCTCCCCTGCATGACGGTCGGGTTGAGCGAACTTTTCGTGTTGGAATGACTTATGGGCGTTTTGCCATCTCCACCCAGCACGGGCTCAGTGACGAATTTCATGGTGTTCCCACCGTCAACCTGCACGGTGTACTTGCCACCTGTTCCGGCGAAATCGACTTTGGCATCTTTCACCGACTCAATTTTCCCGAAGCCTGCGTAGTACGCGCTGGCAAATTCCCCGGCCGCCTTACTCTTCGCAGCGTCCCCCGCGTCCACATAAAAGCGAATCCATTGACCGATGGAGGTGGCATAGACGATCTTTGTTCCGCTGAGATCCACACCGTTGTAGCTGCTCCCGGCACCAAACGACATTGCGCCGACCCCCTCACATCCGTCTTTGACTCCGGTCTGCTCGCAGGGACACACACCCATGCAACTGCAGCCTTCCACAAAAATTCCCTGTGCAGCCCACTTCCCTCCGGCAAGACCGGAAGCAGCCATGCCGGAAACGAGAACAAGGCCGGCCAGCGCCATGGAGAGTGATCTCTGTTTCATCGTGACCTCCGAATTGGTGAATGGTTACTGGATTACTCCTTTGACACGAAAACCCGCCCGACGAATCATCTGGGTTATGGATTCACTCCTCACGAATGGTGAATCGCATCGGACCTCGACGAAGCCGGCATGCATGTCGACGTAAACCGAATCGACGCCGGATACCTTCCGCACACTCCTCTCGATCGTCTGAACGCACGATTTGCAGTGCATTCCGGACACCTCAAGTTTGACCGTCTGGCCCGGCGTTCCGGCTCCGGATTGGGCGAGCAGGGGCCAGGCGGCGACCACCAGCAGATTCGTTGCCATTGTCAGGATCTTCATTGCGTACTCTCCTGGACTGGTCCCATCGAGCGCCTGCCAGACGGAGCGACGGCGGCCGTCGCCCCCTTCTCGCGGCTCAAACCAGAGGCAAGGCCAATCTGTGCATGGAATCCGCCGCTCCAATCCCACGCGACACCGTGAAGTAGTCCAGGCCCTATGATGATGGCAGACATGGGGCGTTTGGAATGAGAAGCAAGTGGGCCAAAAAATCGACCGGAATGCGGTGTCGATGGAGATACTGTGAGGAGGAGGTCCTTCCCGCGATGGGCAGAGCAGGGAGTAGCAGGAGCATGGTACAAGACAGAAACACCCTGTTTTTCATCGGCATTCACCGAATCTGCATGTGGGAAGGAACAGGTTCAGCAACCAGCGAAACTGCGTGGGCACAATACACCACAAAAGCTGTTGAAAGTCAATCACATAAATATGTGGTTTTCATCCTTCGCGAAAATGGCGGGTTCTCAGAGCTTTTGCGACCGCTTCTGATTTGGAGTGGACGTGAAGTTTTGCATAGATATTCTTTATGTGGGAGCGAACGGTATTCACACTGATGGACCAGTGGCTGGCGATCATCTTATAGCTGTCCCCCCTGACGATCGACGACAGGATCTCAAGCTCCCGTCCGGAAAACTGCTCATCGGGTCCGGACCGCCTCTCCGATTCGCGGAATTTCTCCAGGACCCTCCTTGCAATGCGAGCGGACATGGGAGCCCCGCCGGCATTGATTTCTCGGATCGCCTCAAGAATCTCGTTCGGCGGCGTGTTCTTGAGAAGATAGCCTGATGCTCCGGCACAGAGTGAATCAAAGATCTTCCTGTCGTCGTCATACACCGTGAGCATCAGAATTTCAGTCGATGGGAGGCGGTTCTTGAGAAGAGCCACTGCCTCAATTCCGGACATTCCGGGAAGCCCGATATCCATCAGTGCCACATCGGGACGGATGCTGTCGGCCCCCGCCAGCATCTCTTCGCAGTCGTGATACGCCCCGGCGAGGCGAAAGCCGGGCGTCTCCCCAACCAGGTGTGAGAGACCTTCGAGCAGTTCACGGTTGTCTTCGACGATGACAACGGAGACGGGCATGATCTAAATTCCTCTGATCCGGAATGTGAGGAGAATCGCCGTCCCCGATCCGTTGTTCCGGCCCACGTGCATCTCCCCGCCAAGCGCTTTGGCACGTGCTTGCATGTTCCGGAGGCCATTCCCGGCGGCACGATGGTTTCCGGGGAGGCCCACCCCGTCGTCCCGAACCGTGAGAGAGAGATGCGAATCAGCCACGGTGATCGCCAGTGACGCATGGGTCGCTCGCGAATGGCGGGCGGTATTCGTAAGGGCCTCCTTGCAGAGGAGATAGAACTGCCTCCGGACCTCCATCGGGAGCCGGATTCTGCCGATGTCATGCGGCACACTCAGCGAAAAGTGAATCCCCCGGGCTTCGAGGACGGGGCCGGCAAATTCCTGAATGCGCAGGAGAACACTGTCGAGCCCGTCGTTCCCAGGATTGATCGACCAGACAATGTCGTCGAGCGAGCTGAGAAGCACGCGGGAGCTCTCGCCAATGCGGACCAGATAGTCGGCTGCCCGGGGGGATGTCACCGCCGCCTCCCTCCTCGCCATCTCGCTGAATACGGAGATGCTCCCGAGCGTTGACCCCAGATCATCATGCAGGTCGGCCGCGATTCGCGTCCGGACGCGCTCGAGTTCGAGCAGTTTGCGAACGCGGAAGAGATGCATGCTGGAAAGAATGGCGGCGATACCGATCAGAGCGAGCATGATAAACCACCAGGCTTGCCAGAACGGAGCAGCGATAGTAAACCGGAAGACGGCTGGTGCGATGCTCCATTCGCCGTCGGCGTTGCGCGCACTGACCTTGAACGCGTACCTGCCGGCGGGAAGATGTGTATACTGGGCGTAGCGCCGATCCGTCTCGGCGCTCCAGCTCGTGTCAAGCCCTTCAAGCATATAGTGATATCGCACAGCGGATTCATCGCGGAGACTGATTCCCACGAACTCGAAAGCGAGTGTGTGCTGGTGGGATGAGAGATCCGCCGCAAGCGTCCGGACACTTGCGGTGTCCTCGTTTCCCAGAATCTGGATTTTCCTGATCCAGACCGGCGGCGGGAGAGCGTCAGGCCGTTCTGTCGCCGGGGAATACCGGGTCACCCCGCTCGTTGCCCCAAACCAGATGTTCCCGTCGATATCCTCATAGAGAGCGAATGCTTCGTCCCCGGCCAACCCATCCCTGATCGTGAAGGACCTGATGTGCCGGTTGCCGGCCGGATCGCGAGTCAGGCGGTCGACTCCCCGGTTCGTGGCAAACCAGAAGTCGCCGCTCCCATCCTGAAGAATTTGTCTCACCCAGTCGCCGGAGAGACCCCGGCCGGCATCCAGTGCTTCGATGGATGTGACCTCGGATCCGCGCAGCACAAACCGGGTTACTCCGCCGAATCGTGTGCCAAACCAGAGGTCCCCGTCGCGGTCGACAAAGCCCGACCGGATGTTCTCGTCAACCAGGGCCGAATCCGCTGAGTAGTGTGCAAGCTCCCGCAGCGACGGTTTGCCGTTTGACTGCTCATCAACTGCAAAACGAAAAATCCCATTCCCCTGCGTTCCAACCCAGAGAGAACCGTTGAGATCACGCAGTATGCAGGCCGTCAGGCCGCTCTTGCGGTGATCAACCTTGAAAGGAAACTCAAACCAGCCACTTCCCCTCAGAAGGGCAATCCCATCGTCGAGACCAACCCACAACCCGCAGGGATCATCAGGAAGGAGGCTCCGAACGAGCACACCCTGCTTACCGTGCCTGATGAAGCGGTCCCCTGCGGGAGAGGTTTGGAGCCGGCTCAATCCGCCGGCAGTCCCTACCCAGAGGTTCCCGCGTTGATCGCCGGAGAGGCAGAGGATGTAGTCGGAGGCAAGGCCGTTTGTCCTGGAATAATGAGAGAAGCGACCGTCCGAGAGCTTCGCCAGCCCCGCGGTGGTTCCAAACCAGAAGCGTTTCTGTCCATCCTGTGCTATTGCCGTGACTGGCGAATTGGGAACGCCGTCAGCAATCAGGTAATTCGAGAGTTGGTCTCCGGTCTCTTTGGCTGCACCTGCAGTTGTGGCAAACCAGAGGTCCTGTTCGTGGTCCTCCAGCATCGCGCGGACCATGTTCGCAGGAAGACCGTTCGCGACGGAGTAGGATGTGAGCATTCCCCCGGAGGAGTACTTGAACGCTCCGTTGGCTTCGGTTCCGATCCAGAGAGATCCGCGACTGTCGAGCAGGAGTGAACGGACGCTGACCGAGGCGAGAGCCTGTAGAGGCGGTGGAAGACGGCGGAGGATGGGCGCCCCCCGCTGACGACAGACCACTCTCAGCCCGTGCTCGGTTGCAAGCCAGATCATTCCTTCCCGATCCTGAACCATGCGCCGAACGTCATTCCCTTCGAACCCTCCGACGGTGATGGGATCCTCTTTGAAGCCGTGCCCGACGTAACAGAGACCGTTGTACGTGCCGATCAAACAGGCACCGTCGGCAAGAGCCATGATGCATTCCACGCCCTTGAGCAAGAGCGAGTCAAGGGGAAAGAGGCGGTTAAAGCCGCCGGCCGCGAAGCGGAAGAGTCCGGCATCCGTACCGATCAGAAGGACACCGTCCCCGAGTGGAACCAGGGTGTTTACACGGTTTTCCCTGGAGAGCGGATCGGAAACATTCACAGCATACGTTTCAAACCGCCCGTTCGCGAAACGGGAAACCCCGCTGAAATTCGACGCGATCCATACTATCCCGCTGCTATCCGTGACAATTTCGTTGATGAAATTCCCGCGGAGCCCGCCGGGCAACTCAAAGCGATCAAACGTGGCGCCATCGTACCGGTTCAACCCTTCTGATGTCCCGAACCAGAGAAACCCGGCGGGATCCTGGCAGATGCTCCGGACGTCATTTCGCGTGAGTCCGTCTCTCGCTGTATAGACGTGGAACGGCAGGACCTGGCAGAAGCAGGTTGCGGTGTGGAGAAGAGCGATCAGAAGAACGGCTCTCTTCATCAGCCAGCTGCAGGTGACCGTGAACGAGAATCTACGCATCCTCGCGCTTGTAAAACTCCCTTTTTCCGCTGACAACATGCTCGTGATAACCTTCCATGGCTTTCGCGACTTCAGGATCGGTCATCGTCTTCCGCGACATTTCGGCCATATCGTCAATC
>DAIUKN010000238.1:0-5125 GCA_036848195.1 Bacteroidota bacterium | reverse complement strand
AGCGGACAGACACGGCATTTCGTTCATCGGTCCGAATTGCCTCGGTGTTATCAACACCGATCCGCTCTCCCACCTTAACGCCTCTTTTGCTAGAAAGATGCCTCAGGAAGGGAGCATCGGCTTCCTCTCCCAAAGTGGCGCTCTCTGCACGGCCGTCCTGGACTACGCACAGGCGAAGCACATCGGCTTCTCGAAGTTCGTCAGTTTCGGGAATAAGGCCGATATCAGCGACATCGATCTGATGAACTACCTCCGTGATGATCCGAAGACGAAAGTCATCCTGGTGTACCTGGAGGAAATTTCGGACGGCCGGGCTTTCATGGAAGCGACCCGCGACATCATCACCCGTGCGAAGAAGCCGGTCCTGGTCATCAAATCGGGTCGCACAAAGGAAGGAGCGGCCGCCGCAGCCTCCCACACGGGTTCGCTCGCTGGTAGCGATGAAGTCACCGATGCCGCCCTGCGCCAGGCGGGAGTGATCCGTTGCACCACGATCGAAGAGATGTTCAACATCGCCATCGCCCTGGCCTATCAGCCGATCCCGAAAGGGAAGCGGATTGCCATCGTCACCAACGCGGGCGGTCCCGGTGTCCTTGCCACCGATGCGGCGATAGCTAACAATCTCGTCCTGGCGCAGTTTTCCGACGAGACGCGCGATATCTTCAAGAAGAGCCTCCCTGCAACGGCCAACATCAAGAATCCGGTGGACGTCATCGGCGACGCGCGGGCAGACAGGTACAGGGTTGCCCTCACGAGCGCCCTGAAGGATCCGGGGGTCGATGGCGCGCTCGTCATCCTCACACCGCAGTCGATGACCGATATCGACAACATCGCCGAAGAAGTGGCGAACGTCGCCGATCAGTCGGACAAGCCGCTCTACGCTTCCTTCATGGGTGAGGCGGACGTCGCATCGGGCATCGGCCTTCTCCAGAGGCGGAATATCCCTCATTACATTCTTCCCGAGTCCATGTGCAGAGCATTTGCCGGATCGTTGTTTTTCAAGGAACAACGGAGTGCACTGGACGACCCCCCCCGCAGATTCGAGAATATCCAGCCCGGTGTGGCTGCACACATCATTGCTGAAGCGGCGTCCGCCGGGAGGAGATACCTGAGGGAAGATGAAGCAGTCGGGGTGTTGAAAGCTTACGGACTGCCGGTCCTTCCTTTCGGCCTCGCGAAGACGGGGGAGGAAGCACAGCAGATTGCCGCACAGATCGGATTCCCCGTTGTCATGAAGGTTTCCTCGGAGGACATTGTACACAAATTCGACGTCGGGGGAGTCCTGGTAGGCATCCGGGACGCACAGCAAGCTTCAGAGGGTTTCTCTCGCATCGTCGCTGCCTGTCGGCAGACCAACCCGGGCGCCGTCATCCGCGGCGTGTACGTGCAGAAGATGGTTACCGGCGGAGAAGAGGTAATCCTGGGTGTCAAGCGTGATCCGTCGTTCGGCCCGGTGATCATGTTTGGTCTCGGGGGAATCTTCGTCGAGATCTTCAAGGATGTCCGGTTCCGCGTGGCGCCGGTCGGACCGAGGAATGCCGGAGAGATGATCCGCGAGATCCATGCCTTCAGGATGCTCGCCGGCGCCCGCGGTAAGAAGCATCGCGACATTGCTTCCATCGCAGAGTCCATCCAGCGGCTATCAGCACTTGCCCTGGACTGTCCACATATTGCCGAACTTGACATCAATCCGTTGATCGTCCGGGACGAGGGGCAGGGTTCCTTTGTCGCCGACGCCAGAATTCTTCTCCAACACTAGATGAGGACTTCACCACCATGCGTATCATCATCCACGACAGCAACGAAGCGCTCAGCAAGTGGACGGCCTACTACGTGGCGCAAAAGATCACCCGCGCAAAGCCAACGAAGGATCGTCCCTTTGTCCTGGGACTGCCGACCGGCTCATCGCCGATAGGGACCTACCAACAATTGGTCGACCTTCATCGTCAGGGGAAAGTATCGTTCAAGAATGTCGTTACCTTTAACATGGACGAGTACGTTGGATTGACCGATGACCACCCGCAAAGCTATCACTATTTCATGTGGCATCACCTTTTCAGTCATGTTGACATTCCCGCCGAAAACGTGAACATTCTCAACGGCAATGCTCCGGACCTGGAGGAGGAGTGCGAGGGCTACGAGGAGAAAATCAGGAAGGTGGGCGGGATCGACCTCTTCCTGGGTGGAATCGGTCCTGACGGTCACATTGCCTTTAACGAGCCGGGCTCATCCTTGTCGTCCCGCACACGAATCAAGACGCTTACGTATGATACCCGCGTGGCAAATTCCCGATTCTTCGGCGGTGATGCCAACAAAGTCCCGAGGACCGCTCTCACCGTCGGCGTCGCGACCGTCATGGACGCCAGAGAAGTTCTGATTATTGTCAATGGTATCAGTAAGGCGCGGGCACTGCAGAAGGCAGTCGAGGAGGGGGTCAATCACATGTGGACGGTATCCATGCTCCAACTGCACCGGCATGGTATGATCGTCTGCGACGATGAAGCCACGCTGGAGTTGAAAGTTGCCACTGTAAAGTACTTCAAAGACATTGAAAAGGAGCACATCACCCTGCCAGACCTTTAGGGTGCAGTATCGAACAAGAACCTCTTGCGCCCCCGGGCTCCCGCCGGGGGCGCGCCGTTGCAGCCATTGCAGTCACACTCCAGCCACCCATTGATGCTGGCGCGGCCAGCGCACACAGACACTTCAGCCTTCCGCTGCCTCCACCATCCTCCGCATCTCCTCGTACCGGAGGTTGATCGCCTCGCCATCCTTCGTCAGCTTCCGAATGACGGCGTTTCCGTCCATCGTCCCCCGAACTGCCGTGAAGTCCCCTTCAGTCTCGGCATCGCCCTGGTCCAGCCCGTACCCTAGCTTCGAAGCAGGCCCGAATTCTTTCTTGGAATCATCAAGGAGCGCCGTTTGGATTGTCTGGGCCGCCTTCTTCCATTCCTCGATCACTTTGAGGAGTTGATCCTTGGGGACGGAACTCAGCTTGTAGCCGAACTCCTTTTCGAACGTTTCAAACACGTACTGCCATTCATATTCCCGGTAGCTGTCGTACAGACGCACCAAGGATGCTAGGAGCTCATCGTAGGTGGTGATCTTCCCCTCCTTCACTCGCTGCTCGAGATCCCGAACCAGCTCTGAGGGGCTCAGGAGACCACAAAGATCCATCCACTCCGAGGCTTGGCGGAGGGTCGTCCGCGGCTTGAGCGACGCCGTTGCCGAAGCCCAACCGGGAAAAGAACCCAGCGCGCCGGCGAGCCGCTCGGCGACTTTGTCCACAAGGTACCGGGTGATGGCACTTGAATAATACTTCGCCCCCTTCCTTAGCAGAACGCGATTCATCTGGACTCCGCCGACATTTACCGTCTGTCTGTCTTTGGAGGTGATCTCATTGAGCGCCAGAAGTTCGTCCCGTCCACGACGCATCCGCTCCACGGTGTATGGCGAGAAGACGTCAAACACAATGAGGTCACGCTTGTCGCGGGCCTTGCGGTTATCACGTTTCGGCCATTTCTCCCCATCACGGACGGTACCTACGGAGAACAGGTTCATCCCCGGCACAATCGTGGATTCGCCCCCTTTCTCCGAAATGTTGGAGAAAGGAAAGTTCGGCGTCCGGATATTCGTGAAATGCTTGCCGATCACGACACTGAACGCACCAACATGGCTTTCATACAACACATACGAAAATGATCCGGTCTTGCAGCCCCTTTCGAAAACTCCCTGATGCACTGGCCCGAGCTTGTACATGTGGTTGCTCTGGTTCGTGCCGCTCCCAGCGTTGTAGAACGAGAAAAGACCGGCGATCATCAGTGTCGACTTGTGATGGGTCACAGTGTAAGGACCGGCGAACAGCGCTACTCCTTCACCATGGAACGCTTCACAGTTGGCAAAGAAAAGTGAGTTCTCCGCCGAGTACTGCTTCCCCATTTTCACTCCCTGACCGACGAAAACTTTGTCGAGGATTGCGCCGGTGTCGATCTTCGCCCCCTCTGCAACAACAAACTCACGGGCGTGGACTCCATGGCCGACAAGTGTCGGGTGTTCCTCGCAGCTGTTCACGGTTCCGTTTTCAAGGACCCCGGCGCCTTCGAGATGCGCGTGCGGGCCGACCACGACATTCCGTATCGACCCGCAGCCAATAATCTGCGCAGCGCGCCCAACCCGACCTCTCTTCGGAGTGAATGCGGCACGCTCCTGATCGATCAGTTTTCGAAGAGCCTCCATGAACCCAGGGTCGTGGCGATGCATGGCATTCAGATAGGCCACCTGCGCGGTGAGGCGGTTGTGAATCACGGTGCCCCGGCCACCTGCCTCGTTCACAATTTCGACTTCTGCCCCGTTGCCGAACGCTGATCCCGCTTCAGCAACCATCAAACCGATGTCCTGAATGCAGGCTCCGTCCTCCAGGTCGTACCCGGAAAGGATCGTTCTGACATTCGCAATGCGAACTCCGGAGCCGATGAAGCAATCGGAAATCGTAGCGTCGTAGACTCCACATGGCAGAGCTACTCCTCCGATGGTAACGGTCCCACTGGTCGGGCCCAAGGTAACCGGACCGGCGAAATGAGCGTTGCGAATCCGTGTAAGATCAATGTCCGGCGGAACAAGAACGCTGGTCCAGTCCGACGATGTGCATCCCTGCATCTTCAGTTGCTCGATATTTCTTCCCGCAAGTGTTCCTGTCGTCATGGTCATTCGATGTTGTTCATTCAGGTGGTCATATCAACTAAAGATAACGAGATCCACTTCGATTGGTCCGTGCGCGGGGCAACACTGTGACTCATCGCACGTGTCCAGATGAAATTGGGGCGCAATACCGCACATTCAGGGGGTAATTGGAAGACCCGCCTGGGGGTCCACCCTCTTTGCGGCTGACTTTGTTGAATCCACCCTCACCGCCGCCGCAAACAGCCAACCCGTTTTGCCGCCCTTCGTCCGAACGCGGACCCAGTTTGGACCCGACACGGCGACGTACCGTTCCAGAATCGTCACCTTCTCCCCTTCTGTCAGATTGATAGAAAGCGGGGTGGCGTCAAAGCTGGGCTTGGATCTCAGGCCGACACTCGGGAGGGCGATTTCCATGCGGGGTCGCGCTGGGCTTTTGGGAGCCAGC
>DAIUKN010000237.1:0-5152 GCA_036848195.1 Bacteroidota bacterium | reverse complement strand
AGCGGAAGAAAAAGCGGGGTAATGTGGTATGAAGGCAACACGATTCACCATCATGATCTGGACGTCAGCGTGGACCTGAAAGAAATCACCAAGCCGGTTCAACATCACCTCGACTCGTTCGAGAAGGTGTTCCGCGATTCGATCCGATCGAAGGTGGGGCTGGTCGATCTGGTGACCAAATACATCATTCGGACGAAGGGGAAGCGCGTCAGGCCGATTCTCGTGATGCTCAGCGCCGACCTCTGCGGCGGCGTGGGGGAGAAGACATTCCGGGGAGCGACGCTGGTGGAGATCCTCCACACCGCCACGCTGATCCATGACGACGTGGTGGACGAGGCTGACACCCGGCGCGGATTTGCCTCGATCAATGCACGATGGAAAAACAAGATCGCCGTACTGATGGGAGACTATCTGCTATCACGCGGTCTCCTCCTTTCGCTCGAGCACGACGATTTTCCGTTCCTGAAGATCACGTCGACCTCTGTCCGCCGCATGAGCGAGGGGGAGATACATCAAATTCAGAAGAGCCGGAAGCTGGACATGGACGAGGAGACGTACTTGCGAATCATCGGCGACAAGACGGCCTCTCTTCTCTCCACCTGCTGCGAAATCGGCGCTACGAGCGCCACCGAGGATCCGGACCGGCGCCGCCTCATGCGGGAATACGGCGAAAACGTCGGCATGGCTTTTCAGATCCGCGATGACATCCTCGATTTCACCGGGCGACGGAGCATCACCGGGAAGCCCTCCGGCCTCGACCTGAGCGAGAAAAAGCTGACGCTCCCGCTGATCCATGCGCTGAAGAACGCACCGCAGGGCGAGTCGAAGGAAATTCTTTCAGCGATTCGTAACGGCGGGAAAAAGATCAACGTGCGGCGGGTGGTGCACTTCGTGCAGCAATACGGAGGAATTACATACGCAGAATCGCGCGCCCGGAAATTCGCCATGGCGGCGGCCGGAAACCTTTCAACCTTCCCCGAATCCCCAAGCAAGGCGTCACTTCTGGGGTTCGCCTCATTCGTCATCGACCGCGACAAGTAGCGCCGCAGCTACGACCGTCATTTCACGTTCCCTACCTCCGGCCTGATCGTCAGAACAGGCACGCGGGAGCGCTTGACAATCCTGTCTGCAGTGCTGCCGAAGAGCATGTGCTCCACGCCGCTGTGACCGTGGGTCGCAACGATGATCATGTCCACCCCCTTCTCGTCCGCCTCGTGGAGGATCTCCTGGTGCGGATTGCCGGTGCGGACCGCGGATGACGCCTTGACCCTCTCTCCGATCTCCCTCTCGATCAACGCCTGAAGCTCTTCGGCCCCCTTCTCACGCAGTTCATCCTCCACGCCCGGCAGCACCACCTGCCCGAATCCAAGGTCGGCGGGATAGATTGTCGGCTCCACAACGTACACGAGGTGGAGCGCTGCACCGAATTTCTCGGCCAGAGGGATCGCGAACTTCAAGGCGTTCTTGGAGTGGACGGAAAAATCGATAGGGACAAGGATGGAGCGGATGTTCAGCGTTGTGGCCGGCCGGGCCGGCGGCGCGGGCAGCTTTTTCGTCCGGACCCTTGCCACGGCCTTCTTCACGGTTTTCCTGGTGACGGTCTTTTTCTTCATGACGCGCCTCCTCGTACGCTGCTGGTCAACTGATGCCCCACGAACTAGTATCTCCACTCAACGACGGAGCACGAGAGTTCGTCATCAATCCTGATAGACGTACTTCAGCCAGTTGTGCCTGTCGTTTCCATTCCTCACGACATCGAAGAACATGGTCTGCAACTTCATGGTCACCGGTCCGGGCTTACCGTTCCCCACCTTCATTTTGTCCACCGAGCGGATCGGTGTCACCTCCGCCGCCGTCCCGGTAAAGAAGAGCTCGTCTGCCACATAGAGCAGCTCGCGCGGGATGCTTCCCTCGCGCAGCTTCATACCGGCCTCTTCCGCAAGCTGGATGACGGACGCCCGTGTGACCCCCGGGAGAAGCGATGAAGAGATCGACGGGGTGAAGAGCATGCCGTCTCTGACCGCGAACAGGTTTTCGCCGCTCCCCTCGCTCAGGTTGCCACTGACATCCAGCGCGATAGCCTCCTTGTAGCCCGCCTGCAAAGCCTCGATTTTCATCAATTGCGAAAGGATGTAGTTCCCTCCGGCCTTCGCCATCGCGGGAAGCGTATTGGGGGCCGGCCTGTTCCATGTGGAGACACAGACGTCGATCCCTTCTGTCAGCGCCTCTGGACCCAGGTAGCTCCCCCACTCCCACACGGCAACCGTCAGATCCACCGGACAGGGCAGAGGATTCACACCCACATCGCCGTACCCGCGATACACAATAGGGCGGATGTAGCACGCTTTCATCTTGTTGACCCGAATCGTCTCCAGAATGGCGTCGGTCACCTGCGATTCAGTGTACGGTATCTCCGTCCTGTAGATCTTGACGGAGTCGAACAATCTTCGAACGTGCCGGTCGAGCCGGAAGATCGCCGGCCCTTTCGGCGTTTCGTAGCAGCGGATCCCCTCGAACCAGCTCGACCCGTAGTGCACCACATGGGATAAGACATGGATCTTCGCGTCATCCCAATCAACGAACTTCCCGTTCATCCAGATTTTTCCGACTTTCTTCACAGGCATACGTCAACCTCGAATGCAGTTTGGAGGAATTCGGTCATAGCGATTTCTGGTAAACTCGGTACCTCTTGTCGATGATCCCTTGCATCAGTTCGGCCCCCCGGTTCATCATCACATTGTCCTCATTCACCCAGCTCGCTTCGCCATGCGGGTAGCCACTGGCCACGCACCGGCGGCCGGTTTCATAAAAGAGGACTGCACCGATACCCGTATTGGCATACTCGGGGAGAACGCCCAGGATGATGATCCGGACCCGGTCGATCTTCTTCTTGAAGAGCAACATCCGGATAGCAGCCGGTATGAGCCAGCCACGCTTGTTGTGCACCATGATCTGGTTCAAGTCGGGGATCGTCATCCCAAACCCGACCGGTTTCCCCTTCGACTCCGCGATGATGAGGATGCGGGGATCCACCACCATCTTGAGGTCCTTTGCGACGTAGTTGAACTCCTCCTCCGTCATTGGGACTTCCCCCCAATTCTTCGACCAGCCCCGGGCGTACATCTCACGGATGAGCTTCACTTCTTCGTCAAACCGCGACATATCGAGTTCCCGGATCGCGAGGCCCTCTTTCTTGTTCACGATGTTTGCGATGCGGGAGAACCTCTCGTTGAAGACCTTGTCCTTGTGGATGTAGTACGCGAACAGGTCCTGCGCCTTCTGGAAGCCGTAGTTCTCGACGAGCCGCTGGTAATAATCGGGATTGTAGGACATCAACACCGCCGGCAGCCGGTCGAATCCCTCGATGAGCAGACCGTACTCGTCGTTCACCGATGGGCTTGCCGGTCCCCGGACGGCGGTCATCCCCTTCTGCTTGAGCCACTGCGACGCCGCATCGAAAAGCGCGTTCGCCGCCTCCTGATCGTCGAGACATTCAAAGAACCCGAAGAACCCGACCTTCTCGTTGTGCTCCTTGATATGATTGTCGTTGACCACGGCGCCGATCCTGCCGACGATCCTCCCTTCACGCTCGGCAAGGAAGAGCTCCATGGAGGCGTGCCTGTAGAACGGATTGTTCTTCCGGTCTATCAACTTCCTTCTGTCCATCAACAGCGGCGGAACCCAGTACGGATTTCCCTTGTACGGCACCCACTGGAACTTGATGAACTTCTTCTCATCAGATTTGGTGAGAACAGGCCGGATCGTGACAGCGTTCATCCGCGGAGGCAACCTTCCAAAGTTCTGGTCGAATGACGTTGTGCTGCACCACTACTGGATGACGCCGAGTTTGCGACCGATAGTGCCAAAGATTTCCAGTATTCTCTCGAGATGGTGATTCTCGTGCGTCGCCATGTAGCTGGTCCGGAGCATCGCCATTCCAGGAGGCACTCCCGGGCTCACAAAGGCATTAACAAACACTCCGGCATCAAACAACGCACGCCAGAAGATGAAGGTCTTCTCATCCTCCCCGATAATCACCGGCACGATGGCCGTCGGGGCTTCGATAATCCGGAACCCCATCGCCTTGAATCCCTTTCGCATCTTGTCTGCGTTGGCGATCAGTCTGACCATTCGTTCGGGTTCGCGTTCGATGATCTCCAGCGCTGCGAGCGCTGCCGCCACCGCGGCCGGAGTCGGGCTGGCGCTGAAGATCAGGGCGGGCGAATGGTGTTTGATGTAGCTGATGACCGATCGGTCACCCACCACAAACCCGCCCAGCGAGGAAAATGTCTTGCTGAAGGTCCCCATCGTCATATCGACCTCCTTATCGAGGCCGAAATGGCTCGCCGTCCCCCTGCCACCCTTTCCGATCACGCCGGTGGAATGAGCATCGTCGATCAGAATGCGCGCATTGTGCTTCTTCGCAATCCTGACGAGTTCGGGAAGATCGACGATCGTCCCCGATGTACTGAAGACGCCGTCGGATACCACGAGTTTCGGGACCTCGAAGGGGAGCCTGTCCATAACCCGCGCCAGATCGACCATATCATTATGCTTGTACCGGACAAACTCGGCAAATGCGCCTTTTGCCATCAGGTTGCCTGCCACAATACACGCGTGGTTGTCCTTGTCGGAGACCACGTACTCTCCCTTCTGGACAAGGGTCGGGATGATACCCTGCGCGGTCTGGTAGCCTGTACTAAAGAGGAGGCAGGATTCCCTTCCGAAGAACGCGGCGAGGCGCTCTTCCAGCTTGATATGCAGGTCGAGCGTTCCGGTTAGGTAGCGTGAGCCCGAACATCCGGTTCCGTACTTCTCTACCGCCTTCAATGCCGCCTGTTTTACACGGGGGTCCGCTGTGAGTCCGTGGTAGTTGTTCGACCCGGCCATGATCATCTTTCGCCCTTCGATCTGGACCACGGGCCCCTCATTCTCTTCAATGGGGTGGAAATACGGATATAATCCGGAAGCAATGATTTCGTCAGCCCGGGTGAATGACCAGCACTTCTGGAAGAGGTCGACGGGTTTTTTCTCTGTGCTTGCGGGCTGTTTTGGGGATCGGGATTCGGTTGCAGCGTGGTCTTCGCGGCGAGAAGTCATTGTGTTTCCAAATGTTACGCGACAAAGCGCAGGATTGTTTATATGAATACAT
>DAIUKN010000236.1:0-5154 GCA_036848195.1 Bacteroidota bacterium | reverse complement strand
GCCTTCCTGGGTGACTTCCCAATGGCTCTCCAAGCAGAGGCCGTCACGGTCAGCGGAGACGAGGGACAGATCCAGCAGGCTCTGCTCAATCTGTTCCTAAACGCCCGCGACGCCATGCCGAACGGCGGAACGATGACCGTTTCCACAGCCGTAACAACTGCCGATGCTCACACGGCGAGTCAGTTTTTCTCCGTGCGACCCGGGCCGTTCGTCGCCGTCACCGTGACCGACACGGGACATGGAATCGCCGCCAACATCCGCGAGAGAATTTTCGAGCCTTTTTTCACGACGAAGGACCATGGCACAGGGCTGGGCCTCTCTGTCGTGTATGGTGTCGTACAGAGCCACGGGGGATTCATCAATCTGGAAAGTTCTCCGGGACAGGGGACCACGTTCAGTGTGTACCTTCCCCGCGTCGTCACAACTGCACCTGTTGCCGCACGGCAGCGACGGCAGCGACTTCCCCGGGGGACCGAGAACATTCTGATGATCGACGATGAAGTGAGCGTATGCGAAATCGCCCGCGATATGCTCTCCGGGCTCGGATATACTGTCCACGTCGTCCACGACGGCAAAGCGGGCGTAGAGTATTACCGTACGCGTCAGGGAACCATCGACCTGGTCTTGCTGGACATCAACATGCCGGTCATGGGAGGCAAGGAGGCATTTGATCTTCTGAGGGGCGTCAACCACTCGGTCCGGATCATGATTGTCACGGGTTACGGCAGGGAGACCGTGGAGACGTCGAGGTTCTCCACGCCGGTCAACGGCTTCGTGCAAAAGCCATTCCAGCTGGAAACGCTGGCGACGAAGGTGCGCGACGTGCTCGATGCACGGACAGTGCCCCAGGAGGAAATCACGGAAGCGTGAATCCTTTCTTCCAGCAGTTGAAACAGGCCCGCGAGGCAAAGGGCATCAGTCTTGCACAAATCTCCGATATCACGCGGATTGCGGAGAACTACCTCGAAGCCATCGAGCTGGGTAACATCTCGATCCTTCCCCAGGCATATGTGCGCGCGTTTGTCCGCGAGTATGCTTCGATTGTCGGTCTGGACCCCGACAAAACGATGCGGCTATACGACGAGGTGGCCCCCGGAACTTCGACGGCCCCTGCAGCCCCCCCTCCGGCAGCACCACCGACAACACCCGAGGCGGAGGGACCTGTACACCGTACCGGACTTGCTCCGGAGAAGACGCTCATGACGCCGACGACCACGAAGACCGCTCTGGGTCTGTTGGCCATTGCCGCGCTCGCAATCATCGTATGGAATATGACCAGCAAGCAGCATAGCCCGCCGGCCGAGGAAATCCCATTTCAGAATATCATCAAGGAACAGGAACGGCGTCTTTCCCCTACCCAGACGCCTCTTCCGGCCGTGAACCCGGCAGTTCCGGCTGCGTCCGTAACCGACAGTCTCACCCTGAGAGCAGTGACTACTGATTCCGTCTGGATCATGGTCATCATCGACCAGGGTGAACCGCGGGAGTACCTCCTCCCTGCGGGTGCCAAGGTCTCCTGGAGAGGCAGGGAACGCTTCGCCGTGACCCTGGGGAATGCAGGCGCCGCCGAATTTACGCTCAATCAGAAGCAGCTGGGCCCGCTCGGAAAAAAGGGAACAGTACTACGCGGGTTTGAACTGAACCGCCAGACCCTCTCGTCACGGTAGAGCGGCCATGCCGCAGACACTGCAGAACATCGCCCAGAAAGTCGAAAAGCTTCGCCACGCGCTGCATGAGCACGACTATAGGTACCACGTGCTGGCGGAGCCCTCTATCTCTGACGAGGAGTACGACGGCCTGATGCGTCAACTGCGGGACCTCGAACAACGGTACCCGCAGTTCCGCAGCCCGGACTCCCCAACCCAGCGCGTGGGGGGACAACCCACAAAGGTCTTCCCGACTGTCACGCACGACCCCCCTATGCTGAGTCTGGCGAATTCCTACTCAGAGGAGGAAATCCGGGACTTCGACCGTCGCGTTCGCGGGCTTCTCAGGAAAGAGGACCCTGTGTACGTTGCAGAGCTGAAATTCGACGGTGTTGCCATCGCACTCCGATACCGGGACGGGCTTTTCGTCCGCGGCGCGACACGGGGCGACGGCACGCAGGGCGACGACATTACGAACAACCTCAAGACCATTCGATCGCTCCCTCTCGTCCTGCGCAAGCCTCCGGCGGAACTGAAGTCCATCGAGATCCGCGGCGAGGTCTTCATGCACCGGGATGATTTCACGGCGATGAACGACCAGCGGACCTCGGCCGGCGAAAAGGCATTTATCAATCCTCGCAATGCGACCGCGGGGACGTTGAAACTTCAGGACCCGGCGGTCGTTGCAGGAAGGCGCATGCATCTCTTCGCCTATTCCCTGCACGCGCCGGACGCATCTCTGGAGAGCCACTGGAATAATCTCCGGGCGCTCCGGTCTCTCGGCCTTCCGGTCAACGAACACTCCCGCCGATGCGCCACGATCGATGCGGCTATTGAGTTCTGGAAAGAATGGGCAGAGAAACGTGAAACGCTCCCGTATGACATTGACGGGGTTGTTGTCAAGGTCGATTCCATCGGGCAGCAGCGTAGTCTCGGGACAATTGCGAAGAGCCCCCGATGGGCGATCGCCTTCAAGTTCACCGCCCGCAAGGCGGAGACGATCCTGAGAGGAATCACTCTTCAAGTTGGACGGGTGGGAACCGTAACGCCCGTCGCCGAGCTCGATCCGGTGTTTGTTGGGGGGACGACTGTTTCGCGTGCAACACTGCACAACGGGGACTACATTTCCGCCCTGGACCTTCGGGTGGGCGACACCGTGGTGGTCGAAAAGGGGGGGGACGTGATACCGAAGGTCAGCGCCGTGGTACCCGGAAAGCGCCCCCGCGGACAAAGGCCCTTTGCTATGCCCCCCCGCTGTCCTGCCTGCGCCTCACGTATCTATCGTCCCGAAGGCGAAGCGAACTATTTCTGTGAAAACTCGGCCTGCCCGGCGCAGGTGAGGGGACGGATTGAGCATTTCGCGCACCGGGGAGCGATGGATATTGAGGGCCTCGGTGAAGCGGCTGTTGAGCAACTGGTGAGCCTCGGACTGGTGAAGGATTACGCTGACCTGTACGTTCTGAGGGAACGCCGGAGTGCACTGACGGCACTTGACCGCTGGGGCGAGAAGAGCACCGGAAATCTTCTGGATGCGATCGAGGAGAGCAAGGAGAGGCCGTTTCACCGCGTCCTCTTCGCTCTCGGCATACGCCACGTCGGCGCAGGAGTCGCACGTGTACTCGCCGACCAGTACGCATCGATCGAGGCTCTCCAGGGAGCGAGTGAAGAAGACCTTCAGTCGGTTCCTGCAGTCGGACCGACAATCGCGGAAAGCCTCGTGCACTTCTTTGGGGAGAAGCACAACAGGGATATCATCAGGAGGCTGCAGAAGGCGGGGGTACATTTTGCGAGGCCGTCGAAGCCGGCCGGCGCGCTGACCGGAAAGACCTTTGTGCTGACAGGCACCCTCCCCACCTACTCGCGCGAAGAGGCAAAACGGCTGATCGAAGAAAGGGGGGGCGTTGTGGCGTCCGGCATCAGCAAGAACGTTCACTACGTCGTCGTTGGCGAAGACGCGGGTTCAAAGCTTGCTAAAGCGAAGCAGCTCGGCATTCCGCTCCTGACCGAGAAAGAATTCCTTGCCATGGTGAAGTGAGACGATCGTGCTCGATTTCTTGCGCAGATCCATAGGATTCCAGGCAGCGCGCTTTCATTTTCGTAAGGCGCACGATGAGGTGATTTCCTTCGCGGGTTCCCTCGCGGGTGCAGACCGCGTTCTGTTGATCATGCCTCTCGACGGCACTCCGCTGTTCCCGGTCGCGCCCGTGATAACCGCCGTCAAGGAGCGTCTCGCCGAAGACAACATCACAATCGTGACGCTCGAGCACAGCACCGAAACCCTTACGGCCCTTCCGCGGAGCCACATCGTCAGAATCCTGCCGAAAGAAATCAACGCCTGGTTCCTGCCGCGCCGCGGTTTTATTGAACGAGTGCATCGACGCACCTACGATGCGGCCATCGACCTCAATCTTGACTTCAATCTTCCCTCGGGCTATATTTGTAAGGAAAGCAGGGCGCGAGTCCGTGTGGGGTTTGCAGCCAAACGGGCCGACGCATTCTACAATCTCCAGATACAGGTTAACCCGGCGCAGAGCAGGACAGTCCTGTACGAGCGCATGGCACGTTGTCTACAGATGTTCTAGGAGGAGGAAGTATGAAGTTCGAGGTGCAAAAGAACAGTACCTCAACGATCCTCAAGCTGAAGGAACGGAAGCTTGATTCCACTATCGCAGCCGAGCTGAAAGGGGAATTCCTCCTTCTCTGCACCCCGAAGGTCCAGACCCTCGTGATTGATCTGGCGGAAGTGGAGTTCTGCGACAGCAGCGGGTTGAGTGCCCTCCTCATCGCGGATCGGAAGATGAAGGAACACGGAGGCCGCGTCCGCCTCGTGCACGTCCACAAGAAAGTCCTCAACCTCTTGAAGATCTCGATGCTCGACCGGGTGTTTGAGATTCAGGAGGGTGCCTCCTCACCCAAGCACTAAGCGCTTGCCTGCAGCGCCGGGGAATCAGACGACCTGCTCTACTTTTATAAAATTGGTCGAGCCCCGCGCAAAGAAAGGCTGGCCGGCGAGCAGAACCACATACTCACCGCGCCGGACGAATCCCGCCTGAAGCAGATGCTCCTGGATCTTTTGAAGGGCTCTGTCGGAATCATCGTTGAGATCACCGATGACCGCGCCATGGACCCCCCAGACAAGGGTAAGCATGCGGAGAGTCTTTACGCTGTCGGTAATGGCAATGATCGGAGGGTCAGGCCGGTAGCGCGCCAGGACGCGGGCGGTCTGGCCGGAGCGTGTCACCGCAACGATGGCAGCCGCATTCATCTGTTCCGCAAGGACACATGCGGCGCGGCCCAGCGCGTCGTGCCGGTTTTCCACGGCGCGGGACGCCCGTTCGATCGGGCGCCTGCCGGTGCTGTGCGCCGATTCTGCCCGTGTAATGATCCGGTTCATCATCTGCACCGCTTCCAGCGGATACTTCCCTACCGAGGTTTCGCCGCTCAGCATGACGGCATCGCCGCCATCCAGCACAGCATTCGCGACGTCGTTGGCCTCGGCACGTGTCGG
>DAIUKN010000235.1:0-5162 GCA_036848195.1 Bacteroidota bacterium | reverse complement strand
GCCGACGGATCCCCCCCCTCCGCGCGTGTTTTCATTTCAGTAACGAATCCTGCAGTGTGCACGAGTTCCCAGAGCAGCCTCGCGGCCCGCTGCGAATCCATCCTGATCGCCCGCAAATAGTAGAGCGCAGCGAGAACCGGATCCTTCGCCATCTCGATTCCCCGCTCCGAACAGCGCGCGAGCAGCGTGAGCGCCTCGGGACTTCCTCCCTCGGCCGACGCTTGTACCAATGCCAGATTCACAGAATCGGCCACGGTACTCGTGTCCACCGATAAGGGGAGACCCAGGGCCTGCTTCAGCTCGGGATCCGCTTTGACAATTGCCTCCCTCAGGAGGGCCTGATCCTTCGACATCGAGAGCGTGTCTTCGGCAATGTCGATGGGGACCGGAATGCGCGCTATGATGGGAGGCCGATATCCCTGTGCGGCTGAAGAATCCCGGGCCGCCGAGTCCGCCGCCAAACCGGCGAGCTTTTGCTCGAAGGTCCTGAGCACGTCTGTCGCCGGTCTGTAACCGGCATCGGAGGCCTTCTTCATCCAGCGATAGCCCTCGGCCCAATCTTCCGGCATGATCAGATTCTCAACGAAGGAGACTGCAACAGCATATTGTGCCTCCGGCATGTCGAGCTCAGCTGCAGAAAGAAAATACCGGTGCGACTCGAAGGGGTTCCAGGGAATTCCCCAGCCATGAAAATACAGGATCGCCATATTGAAACGGGCAGGCGTCACGTTTTGATCGGCAGCCTTCTTAATCCAGAAGGCCGCCTTGACCGTGTCCGCATCGACGCCCGTCCCGGTCAGGTACCGGATCCCGAGCTCGTGCTGGGCGACCGGATCGCCCGCGTTCGCCCTGCGTGTGAGAAGAAAGGTCTGCGCTATCTGGTAGGTTGGGTCCGACTGCTGGATGAGAGGGAACTCATCGGGCGGGCGGTACTTTTTGAAGACGGGACTGTTCGGCTCGCGTTGCGCCACAGCCACGGAGGCAATGCACAGCAACGTCGCAAGCAGAGGCAGAAGGCCGAGCCGCGGCGCCATCATCCGGCGACGGGTCATTCGTACCGCAGCGCCTCGATGGGATCGAGATTGGCCGCCTTCCACGCAGGGTAGACACCAAAGACGAACCCAACCAGCGTACAGACCAGAAGACCGATCAGGGCCCAGTCCCAGGGGATCACCGCCGATACCTTCAGCAGGAGGCCGACGACATTTCCCCCGAGTATTCCCAGGGCTACGCCGACAACCCCTCCAATTTCACAAAGAAATATCGCCTCGATCATGAACTGGGCAAGCACATCGCCCCGGCGCGCGCCAATGGCTTTCCTAATGCCAATCTCGCGGGTGCGCTCCGTGACCGAGACCAGCATGATGTTCATGATGCCGACACCCGCCGCGATCAAAGCAATCGAGCTCACCACGAGGACCCCCAGGCGGAGGTAGAACGTGAACTCGTTGAACTGCTTGATCAATGAATCGTTCGTGAAAATGCCGAAGTCATCTTCTTTTCCGGGTTCTACTCCGCGCGCAACACGCAAGACAGCGCGCGTCTGCTCAATCGCATCGTCCACTACCTCATGGTTCAAGGCCTTCACCATGATGTTCACACTCTTGTTCGCGCGCCCATAATATTGAAAGTAGACCGAGATGGGAACACAGACGAAATTGTCGGAATCGCCTCCAAGCATCCCCCCCTTTTTCGCGACGACGCCAATCACCTGGTAGACACCCCTTTCGACCCTGACTGTTTCCCCGACAGGGTTGATGTTGGGAGGAAAGAGCTTTTCGGCGACGGCAGCGCCAAGAAGGATCCCTTTCGTCCCCATCTCGACGTCTTGCTGTGTGATGCCCCGGCCTGCGGCCATCGTGAAATCATTCGTGATCATCGCTTCTGGATTGACTCCGAGCAGGTGGACATTGGGGTTCGTCTTCTTCCCGTTCCAGAACACGATCTTGCCCCACGCCGGAGCCTCCAACCCAACCGCCTCGGCAAGAGTAACCCGCTCTCTGACGAGGGTGGCCTGTTCGTAGGTAATGTCTTTCCGGTTCCACATTTTTCGCCGCTGCTCGGGCGTCGAATTGAAATCAATGGTGAATTTCTGGACCTGGAACGTGTTTGCGCCGAGCTGGGAGAGACTCCCCTCGATGCTGTTCTGCAGAACGCCCACTGCCGTCATGACAGATATGATCGAGAAGATCCCTACGACAATCCCGAGCAGCGTCAAGATCGAGCGGAGTTTGCTGCCGCGAATCGAGGTAATCGCCATAAGGAAGCTCTCTTTGAGCATTCCCCATTCAAGGGCAACACTAGGCATAGTGTCCAAAGATAAGGCAAATCGACTAGAAAGTAAACGTCCCTGCGTCAAAGGAAAGGGTTCCCGGGAAGGAAGCAAAAAAAGCCCCCGGAAAATCCGGGGGCGAGGCCCTACTCGTACCGCAAAGCTTCAATCGGATCAAGAGTTGCCGCTTTCCACGCCGGATAGACGCCAAAGAGGAGACCGACAAGCGAGCAGACAATGATGCCGATCGCGGCCCAGTCCCACGGAATGATCGCCGGGACCTCGAGCAAAAGCCCGACGACGTTCCCACCCACGATGCCCAGCCCGACACCAAGCACTCCGCCGATCTCACAGAGAATTACTGCCTCGATGATGAATTGCGAGAGGATGTCACGCTTCTGCGCCCCGATGGCTTTCCGGATCCCGATCTCGCGCGTCCGCTCCGTGACGGAGACCAGCATGATGTTCATGATCCCCACACCCGCCGCGAGAAGCGCAATCGAACTGACGAGGAGAACACCCATCCGGAGATACAGCGTGAACTCGTTGAACTGCTTGATCATCGAATCGTTTGAGAAGTAGGCGAAATCGTCTTCTTCGCCAGGGGCGACCTTTCGTGCCGTCCGGAGGATCATGCGCGACTGCTCAATGGCATCGTCGACCACCTCACGGTTTACCGCTTTCACCATGATATGGATGTCAGACTCATACTTTCCGTACTTCTGAAAAAAAGTGGAGATCGGAATCACGACGAAATTGTCCTGATTCCCCCCCAGTGCTCCCCCTTTTTTCTCCAGCAGGCCGATAATCTGGTAGAGCGACCCGTCGACCCGGATGGTCTCCCCGACAGGGTTCACCTGTGGTGGGAACAGCTTCTCGGCAAGCGTGTTTCCGATAACCGCCACCTGCCTTCCCTGATCTACGTCCTGTGGCGAGAGGCTCCGCCCTGTCTGGGCATTCCAGTCATTTGTCACCATCCCCTCGACGTTTTCCCCGGCAATCTGAACGTTGGGGTTGGTCTTATGCCCCTCCCAGAACACGATTCGCCCGAATTTCCATGCCTCGATGCCTACGGCCTCTGCAAGAGTCGCCTTCTCTTTGACGTCCAGCGCCTGCTCGTAGGTGATGTTCTTCCGGTTCCGCAGCTTCCGGCGTTGCTCCGGCGTTGTGTTGAAATCGGAGGTGAACTTCTGTATCTGGAATGTGTTGGCGCCGAGCTGGGTCAGACCTTCCTCAATGCTGTTGCGAAGAACACCCACAGCGGTCATCACCGAGATGATCGAAAAGACTCCCACGACGATGCCCAGAAGAGTCAACAGCGACCTGAGCTTGCTCTGACGGATCGCACTGAGCGCCATGGTCAGACTCTCACGGAGATTGGCAAATTCCAGGGCCAGTTTACTCATAACGAAGCGCCTCCACAGGATCCATCTTTGCCGCACGGTATGCCGGAAGAAATCCCGAAATCAGCCCGACTCCAAGGGAGATGCTGATCGCAATAAAGACGACGGAAATCGGCATTGCGGTCGGAAGGAACTGGTCCACGATCAGACTGAGCGGAAAAGCGATCCCCAGCCCGATGATACCTCCGATCAGGCAGAGAGCCGCCGCTTCCACGAGAAACTGCATCAAGAGGTTCCTCCGTTTCGCGCCGATGGCTTTCCGGATGCCGATCTCCTTCGTCCGTTCGGTGACTGATACAAACATGATGTTCATAATCCCGATACCGCCGACAAACAGCGACAAGCCCGTGATGAAAAGCCCGATCGAAGCAATGACCAGGCTGATCGGCCCAAAGGTCTGGGTCAGAATCTCCTGCTGGTTGATGCTGAAATCATTCGGCTTCCCGGGAGCGAGTTTCCGGAGCTTCCTCATGATCCCCTCCACCTCGAGCTTCGCGTCGTCCATCTGATTCCGGTCTGCAACCCGGACGTTGATGGTGACATACTGTTTTGAACCGAACTGATTCATAAAAGCGTTGATGGGAATGAAGACGCGTGTGTCCGATGTGAATTGTCCGAACATCCCACCCTGCTTCTCAAAAATGCCAACGACGCTGTACGGGTGTCCGGAAACCCGTATGGTTTTGCCGAGAGCATCCCCGCGCGTGAAAAGATTCTCGGCAATGCTTGCACCGATGACGCATACCGGACGGCCGCCGGCTGATTCCTCAGTCGTGAAAAACCTGCCGTCGATTTCCGTATTGCCTGATGCATAGACGTATTCAGATGTCGTTCCGGTAACAAGGGCGTTTTCCGTGCTGTTATCGCCGTAGTTCACACGCTTCCGGGAGAAGGAGAACATCACGGGGGCCACAGCACTGATCAGCGTCGACTGGCGATCAACCGCCGCGGCATATTCCAGCTTCAAGTCCCGCCGGTTCCTAACGGTCGCCCAGTCCTCGTTGCCAATCCAGGGCCATTTCTCAACATACATGACGTCCGTGCCGAATGCCGAGGCACTCTTCTCGAAGGCCCGGTTGACACCTTCGATGGCCGTTGCCATAAGTGTTACGGAAACGATGCCTATCACAATGCCAAGGGTGGTCAGCACCGAGCGCATCTTGTTGGCGCGTATGGCACGAAACGAAATCGCCAGGCCCTCCACTATCTCGATCCAGAAATGCATCCGGATACCTCCTCTCCTCACACTGCAACGATTCCTCTGGCAATGTTATTCGTACCGCAGCGCCTCGACGGGATCCATCTTTGCTGCCCGGTAGGCGGGAAGGAAACCGGAGATCAGTCCCACCACCAGGGATATGCTAATGGCGATGAACACGACCGACAATGGCATCGCGGTCGGCAGGAACTGGTCCACCACGAGACTCAGAGGGAAGGCAATCGCCAGGCCGATGAAACCCCCGATCAGGCAGAGCGCAGCCGCCTCT
>DAIUKN010000234.1:0-5171 GCA_036848195.1 Bacteroidota bacterium | reverse complement strand
ATTGTTCGTCGTCTCGGCACATACTCAGCCGTCGGACTGTACTTACGGCATCCGAGTTGTCTCTCCAGGAAAGAGTAGACGCCGTTGAGCGAACCCCTTTGCTTTCCTCCCGCGATGATCAGGTCGTCGCCCTCGGTCTTGATGGTGAATCCGTCATCCTTCAGGCGATCCCAGTCGATCGACCCCCGAAAGCCGCCGGCATGGCCTGCGCTGAGAATCCGGATGGCCCGGTCTTTCCTCTCCAACGATCCATTGACGATCGGAAGCTGTGCCCCGGAAATCTCCTCAACATACTTCCGAAGTACACCTGCAGCTTTCCGGTCGTTTTCAGTGGCCTGCAAGTCGAGGACAATCCTGTAAACTGTTCGGCCGTTCTCGACAAGATTCAGGGGAGAAGAAACGACTGCCTGACAGGTGAGAAGGAGCAGTGTGAGGAGAAAGCCGGAAAAGCGGCCCTTCAAACGTGCATGCATGTTCTGCTCTCCTACCGTGTCCTGTATTGGAAGGTCCATGCGTGACTGCACGGCGGATTGTTCCTGACCTGTTCGGGGACGTGGACCATGAAGCCGGTGCCGCTCTGTTCCCACTTCAGCGACTCCCGGACTCCAAGCATTTTGACGACGCCTCCTTTCTTCGGGGCATTCGCAGCGATGGTCACGACTGCCGGCGGGCCGGTCTCATTTTCGTCAGCGAGGTAGATCGCGTTGATCCCGCCGTCAGGCATTCGTGTGAATCGAACCTTGCCATCGATGTACGGAGCAACAGGCCGCGAGGAGTAGATTGCGCTGCCGTTAACGTTCATCCAGTCGCCGATTTCCCGTAGACGATCCAGGGAAACAGGAGGAAGTTCACCCTCCGGGCTCGGCCCAATGTTGAGCAGGAAGTTTCCCCCTTTCGCCACAACGTCCACGAGAAGATGAACAAGCTTCCTCGCGGGTTTGTAGGTATCGTTCGGAACATATGACCAGGACGTAGCCATGGTCATACAGGTCTCCCAGACATAGTCCAGAGGTTTCTCCGGCACTTCTTGTTCAGGCGTCCGGTAGTTCTCATAGCGGCCCGGGACGGCACGGTCGACAACGATCAGTCCGGGCTGATACGACCTGGCCATCTCGGCGATTCCGGGCATGTTGATGTCCTGGCCCTTGTTGCCCGCATTCACCCAGCCGCCGTCAAGCCACAGGATGTCCATTCTGCCGTATTCACTCATCAACTCCTTGATCTGATCAAACGTAAACTGCCTGAAGGACTCCCACTTTTGCGGATACTTTTTTACGTCGTAGTTGACATTCCGGTCCAGCGGGGGGAAGTACGACCACCAATAGTCAGCGGCGTGCCAGTCCGGCTTTGAAAAGTAGGCGCCGATGCCGAAGCCCTTCTCCCGGAATGCATCGAAGACCTCCTTGGCAACATTTCGTTTCGGGTTTGTCGAGAAGGGGCAGTCTTTGTCAGTGATCTTGTAGTCCGTTTTCTTTGTGTCGAACATGCAGAATCCATCGTGATGCTTCGTCGTGAAGACCACGTAACGCATCCCCGCCGCTTTCGCTGCTGACGCCCATTCACCTGGGTCGAATTTCACAGGATTGAACGTCGTCTTGAGGTTCTCATAGGTCTTCTTGTAGTCCCAGTATTCAGACGAATGGGGCCCTTTTCGCACACACCAACCCTCATCCTCAGGGCACAATGACCAGCTCTCGACAACACCCCATTGGCTGTACGGCCCCCAATGCATCAACAAGCCGAACTTCACGTTCTGGAACCACTGGAGCTTTTTCAGGACAAGCGAATCCGTTTCTCTCTCCGCCAATCGCTTCTCCTGGGCCTTTCCTCCCATCCCGAATGCAATGAGAGCAACACACGTCATTGCCGCCAACCATCGCGTCTTCATCAACCGTGCCATGGGGACCGCTCCTCTATGAGGATACTTCGACCGTTATTGATTCGCCTTCACGGATCAGGCGGGGGGTGTCGAAAGTCGCACTACCGAACCCGGGAAGCTCCAATCCCTTAATTCCGAGATTCCCTTTCAGCAGGGTAATAGTCACGTGCCGACGTGTTCCGGACATTGCCTGGTCAATAGTCCCGTACGCATACCCGTTCGACCAGAATGACAAGCCCTCCTTGGGCGCGAGCTTCATCGTCTGATCGACGCCCGAGTAATGAAAGCCGGTCAGTGCAAGAACCGCTCCCCAGCTCGCCATTGCACGCCCGTAATGATGTCCGCACTCAGCCTCATCGTAGGGATTCCGTTTCCGGCCGTCATACCGGTCCCGGACGTTCCTGATGCACTGCAGGCCGTTTTCACTTTGCCCCTCATAGAGCATCCCGATCGCGGCCGTATATTCAAATCCGGTCATCACTTCACTGAAGTACGGGAAAGGATTGTCCGGACGCCCGTCAGGATACGCCGCCATAAGCAAAGCCGACTCATCGGCTAGGGCAAACGTGCGCATACAGTTGAAGTGATCCTGCAGCGATTCCCGATAGTTGTACTTCATGATGCTCTGGAGGGTTGTTCGCACATGACCGGGATCCACAAGATACCCCAGATCGCACACGTGCGCGAGATACTGACCTACAAGCTGGTCGACGAGACATGCCTTGCCGAGCTGGTAGTCCGGATTCCTGAAGTCGGTCGCCCCCATTCCCACGATCAGGCTCCGCGCCACACGTGAGCTGTCCATCGGCGGCTTGACAATCTGGATGTAATACCTTCCGTTGAAAAGATGCGTATCCGTCCAGGCCCTTCCCTGTTCAAGCAAGCGTCTGCATGCGGCCGCAAATTTCGAGTCATTCTGCCGTTTCGCCATCCGCTCCGCCGCCGACAACGCTCCCAGATACCAGATCTCCATCTGCGCATTCGGGCCGTAGTATTCCACATCCATGGTATTGTGCTGGCAACCTTCCATGACACCGTCTTTGTCTGCGTCCCACCCGCCGGGGATCCAGCAAAACTCCACCGCCTTTTTGACACGGGGCCAGAGGGTATCCAGGAGTGACTGATCCCCCGACAGCTGCCAGTCGCGATACATCTTCATGATGCAACCGAGTTGCCCGTCGGCCGCAGCCTTTCCCCACACCGGCTCGTCCTGGGGCAAACGGGCTCTGAAGCTTATGAGTCCAGCACTATCCGTCTGGGTCCCAAACTCGACTCGGCGCATGGATTTCGCTAACGATCCGAAGAGGTAGGACGTCACCTGTTCATAGTTCCAAACGTGCGTACACGAGCCCCAGCAACAGCCCTCGTTATCGTTACATCCCTCCCACGCGAACAGCGTTCCGTCCGCCGTTCTAAAGCAGGTCTGCGACCGGAGCGTACTCAGATTGAAGAGCGCCGCCTCCTTCACCACATCCGGGAGGCTGCTATTGCAGAAGGCACGGGTGAATCTTACGGTTTCATCTTCAAGTCGGGGAATGTCGGGAAGGACCTTTTCCGCCACGTCCCAGGCGTCCACGTAACGGATTGCGTAGGCATTTCCCACAACCCGCTTCGCCCAGGCGAACCGATTCGGAAAGTGCCATGTGATATAGAACGTGAAAACGCTCGTTCCGAGCGGCGGGATGGTCTTCGCGACTGCCAGCGAAGCCCATGGCGTTTTCGATTTCGATGTGCGCTCGCGTAAAACGCCGTCATTGCTGAAATCGTCCCAGAAATCAAGCAGCGGCGTTCCCCAGCTCTCCGGGAGCCAGCTCGTCCTGTAGGAAAAGGATTCGGTGTCGGGAGTTGTGAAAGCAATCGTCCCCCACTGTTCCGCATCTTTGCTCACTCCGTCGGACGTCAGATGAATTCCCGCGAACCCGGTCGACCGTCTGAGCGTGTTTCTGTTCCCCGACGCAAGAGATTTCGTCCCGTCGTTTCCTATGGCATTAGGAATCGAGCCAGAAATCGAAACAGACAATGGCTGGCCCGACTGATTTCTGATTTCGTAACGGAGGATCGCAATCGGGATGCCACTGGCATCCGGATCGGTGGGCACGAGCGGGTTGAAGGCACGTATCCGGACTTTCACAGGGAGAGTGGGATCCAAAAGGTTTACCTGCCCGAAGGGGTACCCTGCGTCAAAACTACATGAACGGAACCGGGGGAGACCGGGACTGACGGATGCGCGAGCGCCACTTGCTCCTTCATAATCGGAAAACTCAACAGGCCCTTGAAGCAGGCGGGTGACGTTCTTCCCGTCAGGCATGCCAACGCGAATCGCAAAGAAGGCAGGTCCCGGAATGTACCCTTTCGCGGGACGATTTGCGATTTCCCAGTCGCGCAGATCTCCACGGCCGCCGAGGGAAATTGTTCCAGTGCCGATGCCGCCTATCGGTAGCGCGATCCGGGAAAGATGATCCTGGTCGTAGTGTTTCAGGAACGGCCAATCCATTCCGGCTGCCACTCCACCCGTCCCCGCCGCTGCAACCATAGCAGCCCCCATCGCCAAGATCACGACGAGACATGGTTTCGGCTTCATCGCATCTGCTCCTTCCCTTTACGCTTCGCTACTTGTTCTCCTTACGCGTTTGGTCGATCACCTCAAGTAAGCCACGCTCGCGATTGTCGCCGGACAACTCCCAGAACATGATCCCACCCAGGCTATTCTGCATGGCGTATCTTGTCTTGAGGGCTATGGAGCGCTGATTATCATACGTGACAAAGAGCTTCTTCCCGGGATTGTAGCTGTACGGAGCCTGGGCCGTTGTGTCCCAATGATGTTCGAATCCTTCATTGTTCTCAAAAAACCGCCCAAAATCTCTGTAAAGCAGGTACGTCTTGAACCGCCCTTGCTGGAAGAGGCCGTCACGCTCTTTCCCGACGTTCTCAAAAACTCTCGCGTAGAACGCCCCACCGATCACGATCTTGCTCTTGGGGACACCCAGGGAATCGAGCAACCGGACCGCCTCATCCGTCGATTCACGCTGGTCGGCCGATGAATACAGAGGTGTGTGGTGGCCGGTTCTCGTACTGTAGCCATTGACGAGATCATACGTCATGATGTGTGCCCTGTCGACCAGGGGCATCACCGCAGCCCAATCGATCGAATTCCGGAGACAATCTGCAAAGCCCCCTGCCGCAAAACTGATTTCGTACTCCTTCCCGAATGCCGATCTCAGCTCCCGAATCAGCAACGTGAAGCTTTCCTTGTCAGCGGGCGAAAACCGGTGTCCCGGATACCCTTCCACGG
>DAIUKN010000233.1:0-5179 GCA_036848195.1 Bacteroidota bacterium | reverse complement strand
CTTTCGCCATCCTGTGCCGGTGCTTTGCGGGTACACACTGCTTGCCTGAAGTGAGCAAACAAATTCCGAATAATCCCGCAGAATTTCCATTCCTTATAAACTTTCCGTTGGATTTTTCTGATTTATTGGGCAAAATCCATGATGGTATAGAAATTGCTGATTTTTGAATCCAAAGTATTGAATTGTCTAAAATACGGTTTACCAGGATTGGTGGATGTCAACCTCGGGATTCGTTTCTAAGCACCCCGCCACCCCATAACGGGATTTCACCGGAGGACCTCCCATGGAGCACGATTTCAAACGAGTAAATTGGTGCCGAGCGGCAATGATCCTTTGCCTGTGCCTCCTTACCGGATGTGGAGGAAGTGATGGATCCTCCTCGAATCTCCTGATACCCGGAGGGGGCGGAGGAAACGACAATACAGGCGGAGGAAACGACAATACAGGCACTGTTCCAGGTACAAGTAATGCGACAGTACAATTCGGGAGTACGAGATTCGATGGGGCGACCGGCACGGCGGTCGACTCCCTCGGAAATGTTTACGTTGCCGGTAACACCTGGGGGACGATCGACTCCTCCCACCCAAACCCTGATTCCACGGCCTCGACGGCCGACGTGTTCATCGCAAAATATAACCGGGGGGGAACTCTCCAGTGGGTCCGGCAGTTGGGAACGCCGTTCAACGAGTTCCTGACCGGGATTTCCGTGGACCGTCAAGACAACGTCGTCGTTGTGGGGTATACCTTCGGGAACCTGTTCGGCACGAACAAGAACGACAACAACACTACCTCGGATTTCTTCATCTACAAGGTCGACCCGGCCGGGTCGCAGATCCTGGCCATCCAGGAGGGGACAGCAGACATCGACGAGGTCTGGGGGGTCGCCACGGATGGCAACAGCAACATCTACATCGCCGGGGGTAGCCGCGGGAACCTCCTCGGGACCGTGAACACGGGGGATTTCGACGCCTTCGTCGCCAGCTACACCGCTTCCGGAACCTTGCGATGGGGGGGGGCCAAAAACGTGGGTCCCGCGCTTCTCTACGGAATTGCATTGGAAAACAGGGATCTCGCCCGCACGCTCGTTTACGATGAGGTCCGGGACCTGCTGTACATCGCGGGCGACTTCTGGGTGCCGGCCGAACGGGGTGTCGGGATTTTCGTGGAAAAGCTTGACCCTGCTACGGGGGATCGAATTGCATGGAACCCGGTGAACAATAATCCGTTTACGTTTATACGTGTTGTTGGAGATGATCCTCCGATTCCGCAACTCGACTTCGCTACCGGCATCGCCCTCGACCGGGAAGGGTCGATTTACGTATCCGGGTATGAAATCGCGAACGACAAAGACGTCACCA
Organism: Bacteroidota bacterium; assembly: GCA_036848195.1. GTDB lineage: Bacteria > Bacteroidota > Ignavibacteria > UBA10030 > UBA6906 > DAIUKN01. The sequence goes on along the minus strand of DAIUKN010000233.1, from coordinate 3,821 downwards.
GCAACGCCGGGGACGCTACCTATCTTGTTTTCAAGATCGACTCCTCCGCCAACCTTTTATGGCACACCTATATCTTCGGGGGAAGAGGCGATAACAGCGGCATGAAAGCGCGGGGATTGGCCGTGGACAGCATGGAGGACGTCTACCTGGCCGGCTATACCTCCGTGGCGATGGACAACAACGTGCATCTGGGAGAAACCGACGCCTTCCTCATGCAGCTCGACGGCAACACCGGGGCGAGGTTATGGACCCGCCAATTCGGCACGATCGGTTACGACCGGGCGTTTGGCATCGCGATCGACCCGAATCGCCCGGACATGACGATATATGTCGCGGGAGAGACCGTCGGTTCGCTGGATGGAAAGTCGAATTCGGGGGGGTATGACGCCTTTCTCGTTCGGTACAACCAGTTCGGAACAAGACTGTAGCGGGGGGAAGCCGCCCGGGTCCATCCGGTCCGATCATAGTGGCGGTTTGCAAGGGCCCTCGTGCTTACGAGGGCCCTTATCCATTGTGCGCCAGGCATGGCACGCATCCCCATGATTGGCGTCTTCCGGAAGGCTATGGTGACCCACCGATGCGTCGGGGTTGAAAATCCCCTGCGTCGCCACGCGGGTTCTGGTTCTGCAGGCGTCGCGAGGCCGGATGTACAAGTTGCTCGAGGCCCTGTTCTCAAGTGCGAGGGAACAAGCGGTCGCCGAAGTTGACGAGGATCATCCCCGCGATGAGCAGTACAGCTCCCGACAATTTCACCATGGAGATGTCACGCACCGGGACCCCAAGGAAACCGACCCGGTCCATAAGGAGCGAGGCGATGATCTGGCCGGTGATGATGAGGGAGGCCATCGCGGCGAACCCGATCCGGGGGGCAAGGTAAATGGTGCTGAAGACGAATAAGGCACCGAAGGTCCCTCCGACCAGCTTCCACCAGGTCAGATGCGGTAGGGAGGATAGCGCCTGGAACGGCTGCCTCGTCGCCACAGAAAAGAGGAGAAGAGTAAGCGTTCCCACCACAAAGGACACAAACGCCGCCAACAGGGTGCTGTCGGCAATATCGGTCTTCAGGGCGTTGTTGATGGCCGCCTGGAGTGGCAAGAACATGCCGATCAAGAATGCGAGCACCGTCATGAGATATCGCAATCGTACCCCCTGGAAGATGTGTTTACCGCAAAGTCCGCCGATGCTCCTGCGAAATGCGTCAGATGCTCCTCGAAGTACCGAGCGCCATCCTACGGAGAAGTTTAACAGGCGGTAGTGTGTAGGGCGAGGATCAAGCGTTGGGGGCGGTCGATGCCAAGGAGCGACGGGTTGCTGTATATCCCAGGCATGGGTCGATCTACCTTCGCTCCAGGAAGGTACCGTGGGGCATTTCGGCCTTGGTCTTGTAATCCATGCGGTAGACGCAGGCGGGTTCCATTGTCTTCCGCCTCCATGGCAAGACCTGCTTTTTCATCCACCTCCTGCCGTAGTCGATGAGGCTATAGGGTCTTCAAATAAAAGCCTCAGGCGGGAACTTTCCCTGATGATGAATATGCGGGAACCACTCGACGACGTTGCGTATAACTTTTGGGCCATTCGCAACATATCTGCGGCATTGTTATCCCGCTCTGCCCTCCGATGATCCACCACCTTCCCAATGCGCACAGTCTTATTGGTCCGGTACTCAGCACGATAGACAGTGTAGACAGTCATATTCACTCCACCATCCCGACCCCGCCAACCTGTTTCCTAGACCGATTCCAGCCTGTCACCCCACTCTCAAGGTCCGCGCATAGAAACACGATAGCAGGAACGCGATTACCAGGGCTAAGTACATGGAGTTTCCTGCCTTTCCGGTCGGTTCCTTCGATCAGGATACCGCCCCCTGAATTTCCTGCCATGAATCCAATGCAATGTTTGCGCCGATGAATGAGGTGCACGTAAATGCTCTATATTAAACGGAATATTTCTGTTGTTCCTCCTTGCTCATAAACGGAATGGGCCTTATTGGGAAAATGTTTGCCGAGAAGTGGTGCGGGGAAATGCCAGGTTACGACATCAGCCGAGGGGGAAATTACTGATTTTCAGCGTGTACCTGTCCTGAGCTCCACTTGCCTGTTCCTCACCATCCTCGAAATCCGGAAGAAGGTAGACATTGGCCATGTGTTGTTTGCGGCGGGTTTACTTTCCGTGGGGTTTCTTTCTATCGGATTTCCCCACATACAGGTGGTGGGATTTCAGGGTGACAGGTTTGTCCCGGTTGTACTCAAAGGTTACGCTCAGATGAAGATCTACCCGGACCTTTTCAGCAAATTTTCGAAGAGCGCCTTCACCCAAATGGTCCATCGATCGAGGGAAGCTCCGGCGGCCGCCGCCATCACAACTACCGCGATGTCGCTGAAGAGGGACCAGAGGATCCACCGCAACGGGTTCAGCGTGGAATCCGGCATGAACGGCAACAGGGGGGCGAAGAAAACCCAGGAAAACAGGAACACGAGTATCGCGAATCCCAAGGCAATGACACCCGAAGCCCCTCCCCTCCGCGCCGAGAATCCGGCAGCCAGCGCCGCCGGCGGCTGGAATGCCGTGATCATCCCGGTCCGATAATTCCCCGACCCCAGGGCCAGAAAAAGGGAATTCGCCACCGTCAGGACCGCGACGGCCACGGTCCCCACGGCGATGCCGTACAGGGATGCGTCGAGGAAACCCGCTTTCGGTTCTCCCTCCGACGCCACGGTTTCCGCGCTCGGCTTCTCGATGGGTGCAGGGACATCACCGGACGCTTCCTGCGAATCCGGTTCCCCTTCTTCCACGACCTTGGGGAGAATCCCGTCCCCCATCCCTGCGAGCAGTTCGATCCGCTTCCCAACGGGGGGATGGGTCGATAATATCCCTTTCCATGACGACGCTACCCCCGGCGGGTCCACGATGAACAGGTGGGCCATTGCATGGGCCCCCTTCATGGATCCTTTCCCCGCTCCGGCGATCTTCGCCAACGCACGGGCCAAGGATGGGGGATCCCGTGTAAGAAGCGCCGCATCCGCGTCGGCCAGCAGTTCCCGCTGACGGGAAATGGCGAGTGGCAAGAGCAGCCCGATCAAGGGCGCGACAAGGAAAGCGTAGAGGACGACACCGATCTGAACCAGTGCGATCGTTCGAAGCAGGCCGCTCGGGTCGAATTCATCCAGGTACTGGAGATCGGTGATCCCCGACAGCAGCAGCAGCATCCGGCAGAAAAGGAGAAGGGCCGCGGATCCCAGCAGCCAGTGAACGTGGAACAGGAAACGGATCGGGGCGGTCAACAGCCGGAATGGCAACCGCAGGATGGCCCCCATGGCCGCGACGGTCGTGTTCAGGCGGATGTCCTGGTTCCCGATGTGCGAGAGTTCGTGGGCCAGCACGCCCTCCATCTCCCGGGGGGTCAGCAGCGACAACAATCCCCGGGTGACGACAATCGAGGAGCGACCCGGGTCCAGACCCACGGAAAAGGCGTTTGGAACATCCGTCTCGACGAGGTACAACTTCGGGAGGGGCAGTCCGGCACCGAGGCAGAGTCCCTCGACCGTATCCCGGAATCTCCTCTCCCGGTCGCGTTCCAGCGGCCTGGCCTTTGCCATCCTCAAGGCGAGCCGGTCCGCGTACCAGTACTGGACGTACAGCGCCACCGTCAGCAGGAACGGAGCGATGGCCCCCGCCAGCACCAAATATGCCGTGAGGCCTTTGCGGGCTTCCTGCATGAAATCCATCAGGCCGGGCAGGAACATCACGAACCAGACGGGGAGATAAGAGGACAGCCACCCGACGACAGGAAGGAGCGCCAACCCGAAGATGCCGAGCATAAG
>DAIUKN010000232.1:0-5195 GCA_036848195.1 Bacteroidota bacterium | reverse complement strand
CATTGAACGAGGCCGTGCTCTTTGTGGAAAACTATCTCTGCCGCCCGCAGTGGACACTCGAAAATTTCGTCTTTCACGACTCCCCCCGCCTGAGCAGAGACGCCATCCTCGGCCGCCTTGATTTTCTTGCCGACTATGCGTACTTCCCCCGTGTTTTGGATCGTGTGCTTCGGACGGGAATGCGAACCGAGCTGACCGCTGAGGACTTCCGGGCGCTCGTCGCGCGGATCGACGACCAGGTCGTGGGTCAACACAACCCGCGCGAACTTGCGATCCTGACCAGGCCGATCTTCGATTTCTTCCTCCTCCACGAAGCGGGGGACGATCAACCGATCCCGTTGAAGCCAATCCTCATCTTCTTCGATGACAAGAAGATGAAGATCCTGACGGAGTATCTGGAGAGCATCTGCCGGTTGCGCGGCGCCTCTACGATCACGCTCAACAACCTCGTCCAGCTCCTGGAAGATCTTTACATTGGAAAGGGACAGGAGGCCCCCCAACCCGAGGCTCCTGCATCCCCTCCTCCGTCTGAAGGGGACGGTGGCCACGCGCCGATAGAAGGCGACGCGCGGTCTGACCAGGCGGCCGGTCTCCCGGCGGCCGAAGAGGCAACGATGACACAGGACGAACCGGGCGGCAAGACCGGTGAACCATCCGTGAGCACCCCGTCATCCGTCGGCGCAGAATCCGAGAGCGCGCGGGAGCTCTCGGATCTCACCGGACTGATCAACCCCGACCAGCGGGCGCGGTTCATCCGGCGGGTGTTCAGGAAAGATCAAGCATACTACTACGGCGTTGTTGCAACGTTGAATACGATGCGGACGTGGAAGGAGGCCGCCTCGTACCTCAAACAGGTCTATGATATCAATCGCCTTGATCCCTTCGCGCCGGACGTGGTGGAATTCACCGACACTGTACAGAAGCGGTTTGCCGCAGAGGAAGAGACATCGGAATGAAGTTTGTCGACCTTGCACGAATATCAGTCAAGTCGGGCGACGGAGGCTCGGGCATCATCAGTTTTCGCCGGGAGAAATACGTTCCCAAAGGAGGGCCGGACGGGGGCAACGGGGGACGGGGCGGTGATGTGATCGTCCGTGCCAACCGGCATCTCAGCACGCTGCTCGATTTCCAATACCGGCGGCACTATCAGGCGGAGAACGGCGCGCACGGGATGGGATCGAGGAAGAGCGGCAAGGGGGGGCACGATATCGTGCTGGAAGTCCCGACCGGAACGATCGTCCGCGAAGTGTCCACGGGCGAGGTCATTGGCGACCTCGTCCATGACGGCGATGCGATCGTCGCGGTACATGGCGGCCGCGGCGGCCGCGGCAATTCCGAGTTTGCCACCTCCACCAATCAGGCACCGCGCATCTACGAGCCCGGCGAGGATGGCACGGAGCGGGAAATCGAACTCGAGCTGAAGCTTCTCGCGGATGTAGGATTGGTCGGGTTGCCGAATGCAGGCAAATCCACCCTGATCTCCGTAATCTCCGCGGCAAAACCCAAAATCGCGGACTACCCCTTCACGACGCTCGTCCCGAACCTGGGTATCGTCCGCGTCGACGCCGGGAAGGGCTTCGTCGTCGCTGACATACCCGGCCTGATCGAAGGCGCCCATCTCGGCAAGGGGCTGGGGCTCCAGTTTCTTCGTCACATCGAACGGACGAAGGCACTGGTCATTCTTCTCGACGCCACCCGCCCCGACATTGCCGAGGACTATGCAACACTCATGAAGGAGCTCGAGCATTTTCAGAAGGACCTGGTCCGGAAGCCAAAGCTCATCGCGATCACCAAAATTGACGCCATCGACGAAACCGCCCTCCGTTCCTTGAAGAAGGTCCGCCTCGGAGCGAAACCCCTCCACCCCATTTCCGCCGTGGCCGGCACCGGCGTTGCCAAGCTGGTGTCCGATATGTGGAAGATGATCACGGTCGAAGAGACAGCGGAAAAGGCGGGGAGGCGGAAGGGGAGCGAAGCTCCCCGGGGGCGGCCGGGAAGGGCAAAGAGATAGATGGGCCCCTTTCTCCGGAATCGCGCACCGCTGACCCCGCGACGGATGGCTCTGGTTCTTAGCCTCCTGCTGGTCGTTCTCCTCGCGGCCTGCGTCGTGGGGATCTCGATGGGAAGCGTCCACATCCCGGTCTCCCGCATCGCGGGAATCCTGGCCGGCGAAGGGAGCGGAGAGACCGAGCGGACGATCATCGTGGGAATCCGTCTCCCGCGGCTCCTGCTGGCGATGCTCGTCGGCGCGGGACTCTCTGTGGCCGGATTGGTGTTCCAGGCGCTTCTCCGGAACCCTCTTGCGGAGCCGTACATTCTCGGCGTATCCAGCGGCGGGACGGTCGGAACGCTCCTCGCGCTGGGGCTCTCCCTCGGCGTTCTCGGCACGCCGCTCGCATCGTTCGCAGGTTCCGCGCTCGTGATGGTGCTGGTGTACACCATCGCGCAGCGACGCGGGCAGATAGACACCAACGCTCTCCTGATGGCCGGCGTGATGATCGGGGCATTCTTTAATGCGGTCGTTCTCCTCATCATTGCCGTCATGCACCAGGAACTCCGGAACGCTTTCCTCTGGCTGATGGGGAATCTCAGCGGCGCCACCATGGGGTCTCTCAGGGTTGTAGGACCGATCGTGGTGATCGCCACAATCGCCCTCTTCTGGCAGGCAAAGAGCTACAACGTCATCGCCACCGGCGACGAAAGTGCCCTTCAGCTTGGCGTCAACGTGAAGAGGATCAAGCGTCTTTCGTACCTCCTGGCTTCACTCATAACGGGGCTGGTTGTCTCGGTGAGCGGCGTTGTCGGGTTCGTCGGGCTGATCATTCCGCATGTCTGCCGCATGCTTCTGGGGCCGGATCACCGGCTCCTCCTCCCCGCTTCAGTCCTCCTGGGTGCATCGTTCATGGTGCTTGCGGATCTTCTCTCGCGGACGCTTCTCGCCCCCGTGGAGATACCCGTCGGCGCTGTCACGGCAGCAATCGGCGCCCCGCTCTTCATTTACCTCCTGCGCAAGACATAGAGCTCCGCCGCCGGGAGCCGCCGCAGCGGATCACCGGCAGGCTTGCCTTCCAGCGATGTTTTGCGTACATTGGTGCAGGTTTTTCCCGTGGTGAAGTTATCAACTCCTGTGCCTTTGCGTTCTCATGCACGCTCTCACCGTTGACAACATCTCGTTTGGCTATGACCGGACGGTTCCAGTCCTCCGAGATGTGTCTTTCTTCGTGCACAGGGGTGAATTCCTGAGCTTTCTCGGACCAAATGGTTCGGGAAAGACAACCCTCCTCCGCCTGCTGGACAGAATCTTCCTCCCCCTCCGCGGCCAGATCCTTCTCGATGAACGAAATCTGGTCAAGTTTTCGCGTTCCGCCATCGCACGGCGAATTGCGTTCGTCCCGCAGGACGGCGGCATCCAGTTCCCGTTCACGGTATTCGAGATCGTCCTGATGGGGCGATCGCCTCATACGCGGGGGATGGCTTTCGAGAACGCACATGATCGGGAGATCGCCCGTGCAATGATGCACGTGACCGATATCGAACACCTCGCGCACCAGCCGATCACCAAGCTGTCCGGCGGGGAACGACAACGGGCCTTCATCGCGCGCGCGCTTGCGCAGCAGCCCGAGATTCTCCTGCTGGACGAGCCGAACGCCCACCTCGACATCAGCCATCAGATCGAGGTCTTCCGCCTGATCCGCCGTCTGAACACGGAATCGGGCCTGACGGTGGTGTCGGTATCACATGACCTGAACCTCGCCGCCACATACAGCGACAGAGTCGGCATGCTTCTCTGCGGATCGCTGGTTGCCATGGGGACCCCGCATGATGTGTTGACTGAGGAGCGGATCAGAGAGGTCTTTCGGGCGGAGGTGCTTGTGGACCGCCATCCCGCGACCAGGAGTCCGCGGATCACCCTTAACATCTGAGCACAGTGCATCGGAGCGTGGAAAGGACGGAGCGAACGTGAGACGAAGGATTATTCGGGAGAAGGTGGTGCAGGCGCTCTACGCGCACGAGATCTCAGGGGATCCGCCCGATCATGTCATCACGTGCATCCTGAGCGGGCTGGAAGAGAACAAAGCGGCATACGACTTTGCACGCCGGCTCGTTCTGCAGACCATCAGCCATGCCTCCGACATCGACGTCATCATCAGGGAAAAGGTGGCAAATTGGGATTTCAAGCGGATTGCCATTCTCGACAGGCTGATTCTCCGGATGGGGATCTGCGAGCTCCTGCACTTCAAGGAGATTCCACCGAAAGTCTCGATGAACGAAGCGATTGAGCTGGCGAAATTGTTCAGCACCGAGCGGAGCGGCCAGTTCATCAATGGGGTCCTCGATGCCGTGTTGAACGACATGAAGGCCTCCGGAGGACTCGCAAAGGCCGGCCGTGGCCTGTTCGACGGGCAGCCCGCGCGAAAGACAAAGGCTTCGACCACGCGGAAGTCATGACCCCCAGCATGCCAGAGCTGCAATCCGCTCTTCCCCCTGACTTCAGCTCGCCACGCGGCAAGATTCTCGCCTGGACCTTCTTCGACTTCGCCAATACTGCCTTCTCGGTGATCATTGTCACCGTCATCTATTCCCGGTACTTCACCAACCATGTCGCCAGCGGTCAGCGCTGGCTCTGGGGATTGGCGGTCAGCATCTCCATGATCTGCGCCGCGGCGCTTTCGCCGCCCCTCGGAGCCGTGGCCGACTTCTCCCGGAATCGGAAGCGGTTCCTCCTCCTGTTTACGCTGGCGTCGGTACTCTGCACCGGGCTCCTTTTTTTTGTCCAGGAGGGGATGGTACTCGCCGGCATCCTGTTGTTTGTCGTCGCCAATATCGGGTTTGAGGGGGGACTGGTATTCTACGATGCCTTCCTCCCCGGCATCACAAGCAGGAACAGCTATGGCCGCGTCTCGGGATATGGTTTCGCGATGGGATACCTGGGCGCTCTGGCTATCCTTCTCCTGGTGCAACTGACGTTGCCGCCGGCGGATGATCCCTCGTACGTGTTCCATGTACGTCTCTCGTTTGTCATGGCCGCCATCTTCTTCCTGATTTTCTCGCTGCCGCTGTTTGTGTTCGTCCACGAGCCGCCCCTCACCCGGGAAAGGCCGGATTCACTCCTGCGGGCCGGCTTTGAGCGCGCAGGACATACGTTCCGCGCCCTCTTCATCGTGCGGTCGTTCAAGCCGGAAATCATCGTCGGC
>DAIUKN010000231.1:0-5196 GCA_036848195.1 Bacteroidota bacterium | reverse complement strand
GCAACGGCGCCAAGGCCCATATCCGGAGGACCGAGCTGGGCGGGAGAGAACGATCCGGTTCCGCCGGTATTCAAGAACAGCCCGCTGTCGCTACCGTATCCCGTCAGCAGGACATCAAGATACCCATCTGCATTGAAAGATCGCCAATGGGAAGAACTATAGCTGGTGGGGGGCTAGCCGGGGTTGGGAACGGCAACGAATGCTCCGGTCCCATGGACATTTCGGTAGAGAACGGTTGTATCACGGCCTATACCCAGAGAGTCCACTCCAGTAGTCACACCGGAAACGAGGAGATCAAGATAACCATCGTTATTGAAATCACCCCATGCAATTGTCCCTCGCCAGACGCCCACAAAACCTGCAGAGGTGACCTCCGAAAACGTTCCAGAGCCGCCGATGTTCCGGTAGAGCTTCGTCGCCGGATTCGGCGTGACCACAGATGTTGTAGTTCTGCCGGAAACCAGAATGTCGGCGAACCCATCATTGTCGAAATCCACCCAGGCAACGCGGCTGTGGCCGTTGACGCCGGTCAGATTGGCAGTCGTGATCTCCGTAAACGAACCATCCTTGTTGTTTCGATAAAGTTTGGAGATCGGGGCTCCGGCGTTGAAACCCGAAAGGATAATGTCGAGATACCCGTCGTTGTTGTAATCACCCCACGCAACACACCCGTACGAGGAACTGTGGAAGGCCGTCTGGACATTCTCAGTGAACGTGCCGTTTCGATTGTTGTGGTACAGTTTTGTGACCTGATTGTTCAGCGTGTCGATGCCGCCGAGGAGAATGTCCGGGTAGCCGTCATTGTCGTAGTCTCCCCAGGCACAAGTTCCTGCCGCTACACCGTCAAGACCCGCTTTGATGTCGGTGAACGTTCCGTTTCCATTGTTATGGTAGACCCTCGCCATGAACTTCGTCCAGTCAAATGCAGGCTCGGCATCCGGGGACCCAATGAGGATTGCATCCAGGTAGCCATCCTTGTCATAGTCGCCCCAGGCAACATATGAGTCTTTCAGGTTTGGAAGGCTCGTTCCGGTCATCTTCGTGAATTGGGCCATCGCAACGGGTGTGAGAAACGGCATAGCAACCACCGTTGCGAAGAGCGCCACCGCAGCGAAGAAACCATCCCCTCGTGGCTTCATGGGTTTTCCTCTTTGTTCATGGATGCCTTCGATAACCTACAAATCTAACGATTCCGTGCGTCCTTCACAACTCTCTGTCTTTCTCGGGAATTGGTGCCATTTTCGCCGATTACCGTGAGGCGGTTGCCGGACGCAAGTTGACAAGATAACACGACCAGGCCGAACAGATGTGCGGTCGATCACACTTGACTGCATCATCTGCCCTGCCTCGATGAAGCGTCGTACTTGGCTGCGATCTTTCGGACAGTGCTCGAGTTTCTGAAGGTTGCCTGCATCCCAAGCTCCTTCTCCAGTACCGCCAGAGAGAAGTCCGACTCGCTCGATCTGATTCGGCAGAGCCAGTAGATTTCCCGTCCATGAACACGAAAGTCGTCCACTTCTGTCCGGAACGAGAGCAGCTTTCGCTCCGTTTTCCAGTCAATCGGGTCCGCGAGGAAGGCAACGTAGAGCGTTACTCCTACCGCCTCGAGGTCTTTACTCGGGAAGGCCTGGTACCGGGCGATTTCCGATAACTCGGCGAAAGATCTGATGAACGTTCCGACTTCATAACCCAGTGCCGTTCGAAGTCGATCCGCTATTGTCTTCTCCAGCCCCTTTGAACTCCGCGCCGTTGATTCAAAAATGACATTCCCGCTGGCGATAAACGTCTCTACCTTGGAGAACCCCATCGACTCGAACAGCCGGCGAAGTGTGTCCATTTTCACCGTATGGCCACCAACGTTTATTGCACGCAGGAAAGCAGCGTATCGGCTCATTGACGTTGTCATTACTCACTTCTCCAGAATCAATTTTCTCACTTCGGAAAGGGAGCCAGACTGCAGCCGACAGAAGTAGACGCCGCCGGGGAGTGACCGTGCATCCCATGAAACAACATGCTCACCGACCGGCAGGCCATCGTTTACCAGCACGGAGACTTCCTGACCAAGCAGATTGAAAACTCGCAGGGTCGCCCACCCTGGGGTGGTCAGCACAAACCTCATCCGTGTGGACGGGTTGAAAGGATTGGGATAATTCTGCAGCAGGTGTTCCCCCTGGGGCATCTGGACATGATCAGGTTTCATTCCAAGGCCCGTTTGGAATGACGTGAATCGGAAAATCGAAGAGTCCACAACTGAAGAGTCACATATCACGCGCAAGGTGAGATCACACGGACCGGGAAGGGCGAGAACAACGGAGTCGAATGGGACCCTGAAACAGGCCGGGTAGTAGCGTGAGTGATTCGCAAACCAAATCTCGTATCTGTTGGCGTGCACTGAATCCGCGATTTGAAAGTACGCGCTGTCGTAGCGAGCGGTAATATGATACGGAGGGGTACCCACGACGAGCTCTGCAGCCCGGGGCCGGATAACAACTGTTTCTATCCCCGAACCCTTTCCGTTAAGTCCGCAGATGAATCCTGGAGGAGTGCATGTTCCCCAGAGGGAGAGACTATCCACCTGCGGAAAAAACGTGACAGTCTGTGCCTGCGCCTGGATGGCGATCGAGCAGAGCAGAATGGGCAGAATTCGTCGCATGCTCAGGTACTGAGGCGGGTTAGAATTCGAGGCTCACACCGTACTTTGTGCTCAGGACATTGATGTGATGCCGGACGTGACCGGCCATGATATACGCCAGTGCTCGGGCCGACACGGGATTGTCGCTCGCCGTCCCTATCCTCTGCCACTCCCGCTCTGTCAGCTGGCTCATGAAGGCAATGTTCCCTCCCCGCACGAGCGTGAACTCCGACGCCAGATCTGCCAACACGCGGTCGTCATAGCGGGACCCCGCAACGTAGGCGTTTTCGTCGAACTTTGGAAGCAAGGCACGTTCCCCCCGACTGATGCAGAACGCCCGGTAGCCAAAGACCCGTTCTGCATCGATCAGATGACCAACAACTTCTCGTATGCTCCACTTTTCTGCGGCATAACGAAACTTCTCCCTCTCAGGAGATACTATCCCCGAAAGCCGGTTGATGCCGGCCATCTGCTCCTGAAGCATTGCGAGCACATCACCTTCAGGGACCAATGAGACATAGCGCGAAAAGTACGGCGCGTATTCAGATTCACGTGGCTTCGTAATCATAGGGCTTTGCTCCTTATGCTCGGACCGTTGTCTGATCATCCGTAGAACGAAGGTCGGCCACGGGCAAACCGATGTTCCGGGGCTGCGGGTGCAACGACATCAGGATCCGCCGCGCAACATCGTACCCGCTCACATCCTCAACTGCCACAAGCACCACGACAGAGCTGCCATCCGGATTGAAGTACGCCCGCACGCCCATCAACGGCCGGAACGAAGAATCGTAGATGTGGAACAGACCATGACCGTGAAAGAGCACCGCAGGTTTTCCCTGGAGGATGATTGGCCCTTCATGGTAGTCCCGAATCGATGAAACCGGTGGCGTTGTGTAAATGCAGAGCTGTACGCAGATCCTCTGACCGCCCACAACTCCAACGAAATCCGGATTCTCTGGCCTGGCCGCTACGCTGGTCGTACGGACAAGTTCTGACGGCAGATAAATCTGGGCATACGGCAGATCGTACTCGGACCAGCCAGGCCAGGGTTCTGTTCCGATGTCGGAACATGCAGAAAGAGAACCTAGGGCGAGAAGAACGCCCCCGAGGCAACGCACTGCGTCACCGCCTTTCTCCTCATCCGAGATTCAGTTTCGTCTTCCTCACCCAGCGCGGAGCTGAATCGGTTTTTTGCCGGAGAAGGAGGTTCAGTTGTCCGGCATGGTGCTGAACGTGGCGCATGTTGTATAAAAGTGACTCTGCGACAGTGATATCAAGCCATTCAAACCCGCAACGCTGATGGGCCTTCGCGTCCGACAGTGCCTCGATCGTCGAACGGCACTTTTTGCGGCCGTGATCGAGGTAGGACTGAAGCTCTTCTTTCGTATACACACGTTCCGGAAGCAGCCCTCTTGTGTCTAGTTCGTCAAGGGTGAAAGGGGGTGGGGGAGCAAACCCCTTGTCTGAGTCAGACAAATAGAGGTCGATGAAGAAGAGAGTATGAAAAACGACATACCAGAATTCCGGCTGTTGTGATCGGTCGCCCCACAGCTTGTCGGGACAGGCAATCATGGCGTTTTCGAGCATGTCGATTGCGGCCCCGAATTGTTGCCAGATCATCGTTTTCCAGGCAGTATCCATTCAATCCCTCCAACTCTCAAGGCTTACCGAATCATGTTGAAATATACCCCGATCCGCCAGGAGTGTCAAGATACGGAGTGGCAAGAGCGATAATCCAGGAAGAACGATACCCGCCAGATGACGGGCGGTCAGGGACAACCCCGGCGGCTCGATTGCTGAGGGGCCTTCGTGCGTCTCTTTGACGGATATATGGTACTCCACCTGGCCGTTCTCAATATGCCAAAAGTCACCAGTGTTGGTTGATCGGACAGCGGCGAGCGTCGGACACCACTGTAAGAAATCAAGCAGAATTAACCACAATCAATTCTCCTCACTCTGAGTGTCCCTCACTCTTGACGTCTTATGATACTGATCTTGCTCCCCCCTGTTGCTGCGGGATCCCCCGGAACTGCTAACCCTGCTGCCAGACGCGAAACAAAGAAGGCCCGGAATCCCGGGCCTTCTGTCATCTGATTGACGTAAATGCTCACCTGAGCAAAACGAGTTTACGCGTCTGGACAAAGTCGCCCGCTTGAATCCTGTAGAGATACACGCCGCTGGAGAGGCCCGAGGCATCGAACCTCACTTCGTGGTACCCCGCATCCTGTTCACCACTCACGAGCTGTGACACCAATTGGCCCAAAGTGTTGTAGACCATTAGTGAAACGCGAGACTTGTGGGGCAAGCCGTAGCGGATCGACGTCGAAGGATTGAATGGGTTGGGATAGTTTTGACAGAGAATGAATTCGATCGGGTGTATCAGCTCTTGGCCAACACCAACAAGCGGTGAACCCAACAGATTCTCACAAGCACCAAGATCGGGCCTCGAACCGACCGGGTATGGGCGGGACATTCCGTAAATGCAAAACGGGGGAACATGATACCATACTCCAGCAATTTGTGTTGAATCAATACCGGCACCAATGCACGGAGAGGTGTTCGAA
>DAIUKN010000230.1:0-5199 GCA_036848195.1 Bacteroidota bacterium | reverse complement strand
GACCAAACGCGAGAATTGTATGAAAACGCCGAGGAAATCCCTACAGAAATCGTTTCAATCAGGCCAACGAAATCTTCTATGGTTGGGTCTCCGAAACGTGGGCCGATACAACAACCGCGGTGAAAGGTGCATTGCCTGCGTTTCTGGGTGACTGGGGCAGTGCCTACGTCCACCCGCGTCCAGATTCCTTGAAAGCCTTCTGGGATGCCGTGACAACGGTTCGCGGGACAACGAACGACGACACTGGCGCACCGGACACCAGCTGGACGACGGAGTTCAAGTTCAGTCTCAAAAAGTTCGGTTACAGCGTCAGTCAGACCGGCGGCGACATCGTCATGTTCGGCATACAGATCTACGATGCCGACTACCAGTGGCCGGTGGATACCTTGAAGCAGGCGGGCAATCGCGTGTGGCTCCAGAGCCCCTGGGGCAATGCCAGCGCGTTCAACCACCTGCGGATCTTTGCGAATCCCACCGTTACGGTCTCTTCCGGGGCGGTGCCTGTGGTAGGGCCGGATTACACAATCCCGGATGCGAAGAACTACGCCACGCCGGTGATTGACGGAAAACTGACGGAGCCGGCCTGGAAGGATGCGCCGAGCATCAAAATCAAGTATGGCGATGCAGCCATTCGTAATGCGTATGCCAATACGGCAAAATACCGGAGCGGCCAATACCAGCCGACCGTGAACGGCGCCCAGAATACCGTTGTTGATCCGAATCTGGCTGCCGTAAAGTACTTCTTCAAAGGTGATACGCTCTATCTTGGCTTCGATGTCAACGACAAGTTCGTTCAGGCGGTCAATGACTACGATCGCTGGGACGGTTTCCGCGTGATCCTGGCCCAGAGAGACGCGCGCAATGGAGACTCCGTCCTGCAGAAGAGGCGTCTCACATTCCGGGTCGATTCAGCCGGCACCATCAAGCGTGAAGAGGACCTGAGTCTCTCGGGCTGGGATTCCCTGAAGACCGCAGTGACCGTTGCCCTTTCCCTGAAAGGTGGAACGGCCGTTGATACACTTGGCACCCTTGCCGATTCGGGGTACACGGCAGAAATGAAGATCAACCTCCGCAAGCTCGGATATCCTGCCGGCCGGGGGGACGGCGTGCTCTTCTTGAGCGTCCTCGCCTTCGACGGCGATTCGTTCTCGGGCGGCAGCTACGGTACGCGGACCTGGTTCATGGCCGAAGGTGATTTCGATGACGGTATGGCCTGGATGTATATGGATCCGGCGACCGTTCTGACGGACGTCCCGGAGGCTGGTCGCGGACTCCCGTCGGAATTTGCCCTCCTTGGCAACTATCCGAATCCGTTTAACCCGTCCACGATGATCAAGTTCCAGATAGCGCGGTCGAGTGAAGTGGCCCTGGAAGTCTATGACATGCTGGGCCGCCAGGTTGCGTTGAAGTCACTCGGCGTGCGTCAGCCCGGCGAACATGCAGTGTCGTTCAATGCGCTGGGCCTTGCTTCCGGAACGTACTTCTACCGCCTGAAGATGGTCACCACCGGCGCCATCGTCACGGGCAAGATGATGCTGCTGAAGTAAACATGCGCGGAGTTGCAGATCCCGGGCCATTGTCCCGGGATCTGCGGCTTTTCACCGTGCAGAGCGCTGGTCCGACAGAGAACCTCCGCCCCCGAGTTTTCCTCCCGGGGCGGAGGGATCTGTCCCTCGTTCCCTCCATCGCGCCAGAATCGTGAATGATCACCTTGTTACGGGAAGCACGATCATGAACTCATTACCACGAACAGGAAGTCTTGTTGCGATCATCCTGTCAGTCGCACTGGGCTTGACAACCTCGTTGTTCGGCGGCACCACCGGCAAGATCTCCGGTCGGGTCCTTGACCTGAAGAAAGAACCTCTGCCGGGCGCGAATGTTGTCATCGTCGGAACCACACTTGGTGCTGTCACCGATCTGGAGGGCTACTATACGATCATCAATATCCCGCCCGGTAAATACGATCTGCAGTTCGGACTGGTCGGGTTTCGAGCTGCAACCACGAAAGGTGTTCAGGTCTCGGTGAACAACACCACGAAAGTTGACGCCACCCTGGAGGACGAATCCATTATGACTGACGCCGTAGTTGTCACCGCGCAGAGGCCGGTCGTTGACGTGGGCCTCACGAGTTCGGTGGCTACGGTTACGGACAACGATATCAAGGCCCTTCCGGTCCAGGAGCTGCAGGATATCGTCAATCTGCAGGCCGGTGTCGTGGACGGGCACTTCCGCGGCGGACGCGAGGGCGAGGTACAGTTCCAGGTCAACGGCGTATCAGTGAACAATGTCTACGACAACAAGTCGACGGTCCGTATCGATCGCTCCCTCATTCAGGAAGTGCAGGTCATCACGGGAACCTTCGACGCGGAATACGGGCAGGCAATGAGCGGTGTTGTGAACACCGTGCTCAAAACCGGCGGTGAGACGTTCCAGGCAAACGCGGAACTGCTTACGGGCGGTTTTGTCTACCAGAGCGGCGGGAAGCGCAATCTCGAGCATACCTTCCACCCCACGGGAATTCAAAATTACCAGCTCAATCTGAGCGGCCCGACTGGCCTTCCCGAGACCTATTTCCTCATCAGCGGCCGGCGGTATGTCTTCGATGACTACCTGTACGGCGCGCGCACATTTGTCCCGACCGACTCGTCTGATTTTGAGAAGGTCATACCCCACCCAACGGGAGATGGTAAAGAGGTGGCGATGAGCTATTCGAGAGAATGGTCGGGACTGGCGAAGATTACCAACCGTTCGATCCCGACGATTGAACTCAGTTATCAGGCACTGTTCAATATCATCGATGCGGCCGGGCTCGCATTCGGGTGGCGCCTCAATCCGGATGGACGGACGAAGCAGCAGACGAAATCCCTCGTCCATGGGATCGACTGGACACACACGACTTCACCGTTGACATTCTACACCATCAGTCTGCGCCAGAACTATTTCAGCTATCATGACTGGGTGTACGATGACTTTTACGACCCGCGGTATGATGCCGCGGGTGCATCGAAAAGTTTCAATCAGTTGTACTACGGAGCGTCGGTGCAAGGGGTAGATTTCGGGCGCTACCAGCAGAAGACGAACACCTACCTCGTCAAGGGTTCAGTGACCAGCCAGGTCACGCGGGAGCACCAGGTGAAACTGGGGGGTGAGGTGCAGGTATCAGAGATGGATTTCGGAGCGGCCGGTACGCTCACCTATCAGGATATCGGGGGACGTCAGGCGCTCGTCCGGTATGTCGACGCTCCGCCTGCCTATCCGGGCGTGCAGCGATACTTCCCGGCCTCGGCCGCGGCCTTCGCCCACGACATGGTCGAGTGGAATGACCTGACCGCGCGGGTGGGCCTCCGTTTTGAGTACTTCGACGGCCGTTCAACGGTCCCGAGCGATCCGGCGAATCCCGCCAACTCGATTCCAGGGGCACCCCCTTCGTATGCCAAAGCAACGACGAAGAAGACCTCCGTCGCCCCGCGGTTTGGCTTGTCGTATCCCATCACCGAACGCTCCTCCCTCTTTTTCTCCTATGGCCACTTTTATCAGCTCCCCAATCTGGGGGACATGTACAGAAATGCGGACTACAGCAGACTCAGCCTGCTGCAGGCAGGGGCGTCTGACTACGGTGTGATGGGCAATCCGGACGTCAAGCCCCAAAAGACGGTGCAGTACGAATTCGGCTACAAAAACGCGGTTACGGATTTCCTTGGTGTCAGCGTCAACCTGTTCTATAAGGACATTCGCGACCTTCTCGGCGTGGTGTTCGTCAACACGTACACCGGCGCACAATACTCGCGTCTGTCCAATGTCGATTTCGGCAACGTAACCGGCGTGACGCTCTCGCTCGACCAGCGCCGTCTCGGCATCGTTAGCTCAACGGTGGACTACACATGGCAGATGGCCCAGGGGAACTCCAGCAATCCCCAGGAAACGGCGAACCTTGCTCAAGCCGGAATCGATCCGCGACCGCGGCAGGTTCCGTTCAACTGGGACCAGCGGCACACGCTGAACGTCACCCTACAGTTCTCCCAGCCGGAAGACTACTCCGTAAGCACCATAGTGCGATTCGGGAGCGGACAGCCGTACACACCGTCCATTGGTTCAGGCTTCGGTTCCCAAATTGAGACAAATTCGGGCCGCAAGCCGAACGGGTTGCTGGTCGACATGCGCCTGGAGAAGTACTTCACGATCGAAGGATGGAACATCAGTGTCTTTGCGAGGATATTCAATCTCTTTGACACCACGTTCTTCAACGGTTCTGTTTATACGAATACCGGATCCCCCGACTACTCGTTGACGCCGAGCGCGGACCGGAACTCCCTTATTGATCCGACCCGCTACTATCCTCCGCGCCGCATTGAGATCGGCGTATCGATGAATTCCATTTTGTGAGTCGACCATGGAGAGTCTACCGATGAAAGGCCTACTGGTTCTCACCCTTGCGATTGCGATCCCGCTCGCCCCTGTCGGCGCCCAGGTAGTGCCCAAGAGCAAGCGCGGAACGTCGGATGCCGAGCGCAAAGGGATGCACGATGCGAACAATATCCGGACGGAGTTCTGGAACTACGGCATGGTGGGCAACTACCCTGCAGATCCCATCAACGTCGACCTGACCACATTCCACTCGATGGAAGTCCCGAAAGGGTCCGGCGTGAACTACAGCGACGGGACGACGCCGTTTGTTCTGGCAAAAATCAAGCAGACCGACGGCATCGAAGCCTACATCATGGAAACGGGATACCGCGAGCGGCAGGCGACGCGGTCCAACGGCCAGGCCATGCGTTTTGAGCCGCGCCCCGGATATTTCCAACCAGACGTTTCAATAAACCGCGCCCTTTCACCGGCGATAAGCAACGACACGAGGACCTGGCCTGACACGTGGCCCGACAGGGACCAGACATGGGATGGCGCCTGGAACGGCTATTTCGGCAAACGCCCCGCGGCCGACCAGGAGAGTTTCACCGTCATGGATGATGACTACTATGATGCCTGGAAGTACTTTCCCGACAGCAGGGATCCGTCCCGAAAGGGGCTCGGCATGCGCGTTGAGGTCCGGGGTTTCCAATGGGCGAACCCCCAATCCGGGAATGTCATTTTCTGGCATTACGACATTACAAACGAATCGACAACGAATTATCCGGAGCCCGCGGAGAAAGAGAATATTATCTTTGGGCTCTACATGGACTCTGGTGTCGGGGGCGAGTCGAT
>DAIUKN010000229.1:914-5207 GCA_036848195.1 Bacteroidota bacterium | reverse complement strand
GTTCGAGGTCATCGGCCGAGTAGTATTCGATGATGATCTCCCCTTTGCCTGACATAATCGGCCGGACCTGGACCTTCGTTCCGAGCGATTGCCGGAGCTTGTCTTCAACGCTGGAATACGCGCTGCTCAGCGCAAGCTCGCCATGAGAGCGGCCTGGAGATTTCTTTCTTGACTTCGCGCGAACCAGCCGTTCAACGTCGCGCACTGAAAGATCGCGCGCCACGACGGCTTTGAAGATCTCCATCTGCAACCGGTCGTCCTCGATCGCGATCAGCGCGCGGGCGTGACCCGTGGTGATCTCCCCTTTCCGGACCGAGGCCTGTATCGGCTCCGGCAGACGGAGCAGGCGGAGAAAGTTCGTGACCGTGGTTCTGTCCTTGCCGATCCGCTGCGAAACCTCCTCCTGTGTAAAATTGCACTCATCGATCAGCCTCTTATACGAGATGGCGATCTCAATCGGGTTCAGGTGCTCGCGTTGCAGGTTTTCAACAAGCGCCAGCTCGAGCATCTCCTCGTCGGACCGGACCTCCATGATGTAGGCGGGGATCGTGGACATGCCCGCATCCCTGGCGGCACGAACACGCCGCTCGCCCGAGATCAGCTGGTACCCGTCCTCAACCCTCCGGACAGTGATCGGCTGAATGATCCCCTTCTCCTGAATGGAGCGTTTCAGTTCGTCCAGCGCCACAGGGTCGAACTCTGCGCGGGGTTGGAATGGGTTCTTCTGGATCCGGTCGATATCAACGCTGACGATCACGTTTGTCCCCGTCCCCTCATCGGGACGCGCTGTCGAAGGAGGGGGGGCGGCGCTGGATTGCCGGGGAATCAGCGAGGCAAGACCCCGTCCGAGCACGGGCCTCATTTTTGTCATGCTGGCCTCAGGATGTCGTGACAATCTTGTGATTGTTGTTTGCCAGGACCTCAGCCGCAAGGTCCATGTAGTTGCGCGTCCCGGCGGATACCGCATCATAGAGAATGATCGGCTTTCCGAAACTCGGGGCCTCGCTCAGTCGCACGTTCCGCGTCACAACCGCCCGGAACACCTTCTCGCCGAAGTATTTCTTCACCTCTTCCACAATCTGGTTCGAGAGACGGAGCCGGCTGTCGAACATTGTCAGAAGAACGCCTTCGATCGACAGCTGTTCATTGAGCTGCTTCTTCACCATGTTGATGGTGTTCAGCAGTTGTCCGAGTCCTTCGAGGGCGTAGTACTCGCACTGGACCGGGATCAAAACGGAGTCAGCTGCGGTGAGTGCGTTCAGCGTCAGAAGGCCGAGCGAGGGGGGGCAATCGATGAAGACAAAGTCATAATTATCGCGAACGCTGGCTAGCGCATTCTTGAGTCGGAGCTCCCTCTCCTCCAGGTCCACCAGCTCGATCTCCGCCCCGACCAGGTTGATGTGTGATGGTATGACCGACAGGTACGGCATCTGGCTCGGATGAATTGCCTCCGCAGCGGAGATGGTCCCGACAATGACTTCGTAGGTGCTGCGACCCTCCGTGGCTCTATCCAGGCCCACGCCGCTGGTCGCGTTTGACTGAGGATCGGCGTCGACCAGCAAGACCCGCTTTTCCGCCACCGCTATGCAAGAAGCGAGGTTGACGGCAGTGGTGGTTTTCCCCACTCCCCCCTTTTGATTCGCAATGGTGATGATCTTACCCACGGAGACTCGCGTGAAACATCGTGAAACATGTAAATTTGCAAAAATATACCAATTTCACGGGAGCGATGCAATGTCGGGAAGGTCCGGGCAAAAAATAAAACCCGGGTCAGCCTGCGGTATTCTGGTCCGAATGATGCTTCACGACGTGCGCTTCAGCGACGTAGATGACCTCTTCCGCGATATTCGTGGCGAGATCGCCCACTCTCTCGAGGTTCCTGCTGACGCGCACGAAATCGAGTGCCTGTTCCACGTAATCCGGCTCTGTGCGGATGACTCCGACAAGGTCCCGGACGGTCTTCCGGTTCAACTCATCGATAACATCATCGTCGCGCAGGACCTTCCGGCCGAGTTCGGAATTGCTGTGGATGAATGCATCGAGAGCCTCACGGAGCATGGTCTCAGCAACCCGGGCCATCTGTGGGAGTTCGAGCTGGATTGCGAGCGGCGGGTGAGCGGCATAGCTGGTGGCGGATTCGGCAATGTTGACAGCGTGGTCACCGATCCGTTCGAGGTCGTTATTGATCTTCATCGCGGCGAGAATAAAGCGGAGGTCGCTCGCCACCGGTTGTTGGAGCGCGAGGATATCTACAACCGCAGTGTCGATCTCGAGCTCATACCGGTTGATACGGTCCTCATTCTGCATCACCTGCTGGGCGAACTCCACGTTGCGATCGAGCAAGGCCTTGATCGAGTCGTGGATTGCCTGCTCCGTGAGGCTCCCCATCCTGATGAGGTTATTCTTGAGTGCTTCCAGCTCCTGGACAAAGTGGCGTTGCATCATGCTCCGTCAAGACGAAAAGAATGTTGGAAATAATAGATAAACCCGCAACAAAGTGCAAATTGTCATTTGCCAACCTGCTCGCGAGCGTTGTGTTTCACCATTTCCGCCCTTACAAGGAAGATGACGTCCTCAGCGATGTTCGTGGCGTGATCGGCCAAACGTTCCAGGTGCCGGGACAGGATCAGCATGTGGGCGCCAGGCTCGATCAGTTCGGGCTGGCCCTGCATCTGCTTCACGAGAGTGACAAAGATGCTCCGGTTAAGGCTATCCACGACGTCATCGCTTCCAAGCACACGCTCTGCCAGAACGGAATTGCCCGACATGAAGGCATCGAGGCTGTCTCTCACCATGATTCGCGCAATCTGAGCCATTTCTTGAAGGCGCGTGCTCTTAAGAAAACCTTTGAAAGCGAGCAGCGGTTCGGTTCGCTCTGCCACGTTCACCGCGATGTCTCCGATCCGTTCCAGTTGCACGTTGATCTGTAGGGCTGCCATAAGGAGACGCAGATCGATGGCAACCGGTTGGGTCAGCGCCAGAATCCGCTGGCATTCGCTCTCGACCTTTGTATCGAAGGCATCGACTTTCCGGTCGCGGGCGATCACCCGCATCGCCTCTTCCACATCTCCGCCAAACAGCGCATGGAACGCAGCCCCCAGCTGATCATCCACCAGGCTGCCCATAGCCACGAGGTCGTCCTTCAGGCCCTGAAGTTCCTTCTCAAAGTGGCGCTCCATTATCCGAACCTGCCCGTAATGTACTCTTCCGTCTGCCGGTTCTCGGGAGTGGTAAACATCTTTTTCGTCTCCCCAAATTCGATCAGCTCTCCCATGTAGAAGAACGAAGTCCAATCGCTCACGCGGGCCGCCTGTTGCATGTTATGGGTAACGATGACGATGGTGTAATTGACCTTCAATTCATAAATGAGCTCTTCGATCTTTGCCGTAGCGATCGGGTCCAGTGCACTGGCGGGTTCGTCCATGAGAAGCACTTCCGGGTCAACGGCCAGAGCCCGGGCAATGCAGAGGCGCTGTTGTTGTCCGCCCGAAAGAGCCAGGGCGCTCTTCTTCAGGTCGTCCTTCACCTCGTCCCAGATCGCCGCCCTCTTCAACGTGGATTCTACGATTTCGTCCAGCTTCTTCCTGTCATGGACACCGTTGATCCGAGGACCATACGCGACATTGTCGTAGATGGATTTCGGGAACGGATTTGACCTTTGAAAAATCATCCCCACCCGCTTGCGCAGCTCGACAACGTCCACCTGTTTTCCATAGATGTCCACATCCTCAATCCGCACCTGACCCTCAATCCGGACATTATCGATAAGGTCGTTCATCCGGTTCAGGGTCCGGAGGAACGTCGACTTGCCGCAGCCGGAAGGTCCGATGAGCGCCGTCACGTTGTTCTCCGGGATATCGATGGCGATGTTCTTGAGTGCAATTTTGGGTCCGTAAAACAGATTCAGGTTCCGGACCGCGATTTTCGTTGCGTGATTGTTCTGTTTTTCCGTCATGGCTGACCTTATCGCACCTGTCGGGCACGGATACGCGATCGGAGGAAGATCGCGGAAAAGTTCAGGAGAAATGTAAGAAGGAGCAGGACTAGTGTCGTAGCGTACTGAATTCCCCGGGTCGCATCGACATTGGTCGACTGCGTCGACATGATGTACACATGATACCCGAGCTCCATGAATTGATCGGAGAGACTCCCGGGCAGATGCGGCAGGAAGTAGGCGGCTCCGGTGAAGAGAATCGGCGCCACCTCTCCCGCCCCGCGGCTCACCGCGAGGATGGCGCCGGTCAGAATCCCGGTAATCGAATTCGGGATCACAATCTTCAGGATGGTCTGCCA
>DAIUKN010000229.1:0-904 GCA_036848195.1 Bacteroidota bacterium | reverse complement strand
GCGGGCCGCGGGCAGCACCACCATTTTAACGGTCTGCCATTTCGTGGCCCCGAGGGCAAGACTCGCTGCCCGGAGATCCTGCGGGACTGTTTTTATCGCCTCCTCCACCGACACAATGACAACGGGAAGGGTAAGCAGCGCCATTGTCAGGCTTGCCCAGAGCAGGTTCGGCTGCGCCCATTTGAGATCGCTTCCGCTCGAGAACACCCGGTCCATACCACCCCCGACGAACTGGACGAAAAACCCGAGACCGAACAATCCGAACACAATCGCCGGGACTCCCGCCAGCGTGTTCACCGCAAACCTGATCGCGCGTGCAAGCACTGACCGCGTGCTGGCATATTCACTCAGGTAGATCGCCGTGACCGTCCCCACCGGAACGCCGGCCAGGGACATGATCAGCACCAGCAGCGCCGTTCCGACGATGGCAGGGAATATCCCCCCTTGCGTCATCCCTTCCGTCGGAGCCGCTGTCAGGAATTCCCACGTGAGGGTATCCTTGCCGCCGACGATGATCGTTCCCATGATAAAGACAACGACTGTGCCGATCAGCAGGGCGCACACGGCGGTGAGGGTCACCACCGAAGTCCCGAGAAGCTTCCTGCGAATGGTCATGCTATATCCCCCGGAACCGTTTCAAGAGCCGCTGTCGTATGAAGACTTCAGCGAAGGCATTCAGGGTGAACGTGAAAACAAACAATATCGATCCGAGCAGGAAGAGGACGTTATAATGGGTGTCACCGAACACGACTTCCGCCATTTCAGCCCCGATCGTGGCCGACATCGTGCGAACGGGCTCCAGGAAGCTTGCCGAAATCAGCGCGGCGTTTCCCGTTGCCATCAGTACGATCATCGTTTCGCCGAACGCCTCCTCACAATGACCAAAAAAGGTACCGAATTCATT
>DAIUKN010000228.1:0-5219 GCA_036848195.1 Bacteroidota bacterium | reverse complement strand
GATGTCTATCCGAGAAAGATCCGTGAGCGCGTCATTCCTCTCCGGCCGGCCCGAGTGAACGCCGTCCTCGGCACAACGTTAACCCCGGATCGTATCGCGGCATCACTCAAACTGCTGGACATCCGTCCCGCTCGTGCGAAAGGGGGAGTCTTCCGCTGCACCGTTCCAACGTACCGCGTTGATGTCAATCGCGAGATCGACCTGATCGAAGAAGTCGCACGCGTGTACGGCTATGATCGGATCGAGCCCAAGACCAGCGCTTTTGTCGAGTTCGATCAGCCTTTTCCGAGAAGCGGGCCGGCCGACCTGGTTTGCGACGTCCTGGTGGGCGCAGGCTTCATGGAGGCGATCACCATCTCGATGCAGGATGAGGGAAGAGCCCGGTCGGATGGAAAACAGCCGGTATGCCTTGTCAACCCTCTCGGGCAGGAAATGGCCTATCTCCGAACCTCCCTGGTGCCAGGCCTGCTCGACGTCATTCAACGTAATCAGAGTTTTGGCAATTTTGACCTTCGTTTTTTTGAGATCGGACACGTCTTCCGGGAGGATCCAGACTCCCCGGGAAGGATCGTCGGAGATTACGCCGAAGATGAAAGAGTAGCGCTCATTCTGGCCGGAAATGCGGCTCCCCGGCAATGGAGTTACTCCCCCCGGAAAACCGACCTGTTTGATATGAAAGGGGCAGTGGCCACTCTCGTAGAGAAGATTGCGCTTGACAAATGTTGCTTTATTTCTTATTCTACGAGCGATGGTTTAACTGATAACTCTCTAGCCATTGAAATACATGGGAGTTACGCAGGTTATCTCGGGCGCGTGAGGGAATCGTCAGTTAACCGTGCCGGCGTTGAAGGTGAGGTTTTCGTCGCTGAGATTTCTCTCGCTTCACTCCGGCTCGCCGGCAAGAGGAACTACCAACAGCTTCCACGGTTTCCCAAAGTCCGGAGGGACATTTCAGTTTTCGTCGATCTTTCCGTTTCCGTCGGAAGTCTTGAGCAGGTGATCAGCAAGTCGGCCGGTGAACTCCTTGTCGGTGTAGAGTTGTTCGATGTGTACCAGGGCGAGAAGGCTCCGCCAGGAAAGAAGAGCCTGGCGTTCACGTTAGAGTTGATGTCGCGTCAGAAGACGTTGACGGACGCTGAAATTGATGCGGCGGTCAGCGAAGTAACGGCAGCTCTCGAGAGAGAATCAGGCGCTGTTCTCCGGAGCGTCCGGTAATACGCCGGTACAACAGAGACCAGAGCAGAAGCGTGGAGCAACAACAAACCGACACCAGCACAGGCCTCCACGGCGACGTCAAGTCGATCGAGAGCAGCCTGAAAACCCTGTGGGAGAGAGCGCGACGGACCGCGGAGGTGATCCATGAGCTCCGGGAGAACAAGCGTGGTCTCGAGGCGAAGGTCGGTGAGCTGGAGGTGGAAGTCCGACGACTGCAGCAGGAACTGCTCCGGAAAGAGCAGGCCCTCAAAGCGGCCGCCGCTCAGGGCGACGGAGGAGGGGGGAAGAGCGCCTTCCTTTCCAATGGAGAGAAAGAAGCGCTTGCGGCGAAGATCAAGATGCTGCTTTCAAAGATCGATGCGTATCTGTAAGCCCGCCGGGGGTGGACACGAGAGGGCGATTGGACGGGACAGTACCAAAGTCCTATCACCGCAGGAGCCAGATGACTACAGACCGCAAGAGCATAAAAGTTAAGATTTTCGGTTCGGAGTATCCACTCCGGGGCGAGAGCGAGGAATTCACCCGCAGGGTGGCAACCTATGTGGATGATATGATCAATACCATTCACACGAAGATCCCTGAGCAGCCGACGTTGACGGTGGCGGTCCTTTCGGCGCTCAACATCACCGAGGATCTTTTCAAGGAACGGGAGCGATCCAAGTCGGTCTCCTCACTCGTCGAGGAAGAAGTTGGCAAACTCTCGAACTACCTGGACAATTGTCTGCGGGAAGTCTGATCGTTCTTTGGCGTATCTTGGTAATGTCGGATACGGATGTTTACCATCCGCACCGTCAACCGTCTCAAACACATTATAAAGAACCAACACTTTTATAATGGGAGCCCGACTCATGGGCGCCGATTACACGCCTCATCCCGCTTCTGCGGGATTCTTGCGATGACCTTTCTGCCTCTGGCGAGAGCGAGCGAGACTGTGGACGTAAAAGGCGCTCAGGCGTGCACCCACCGTGTTGAAGGGGGTTCTTTCATAAGTGACCTTCTTGGACGGTTGTATCGTGCGGATTTTTTTTTACTTATTGCGTACCTATGAATGCCATGCTGCTGAATACCGGAGGTTTTTCCCATGTCAATGGAAACTCTTTTCCCGCTCGGCCTTGTCGTTGTGGCGGGAATAGCCTTTTATGTCGGGTGGTACCTGAGTGCTCGAAGCGGACAGAACAAACTCACTTCGGCGAAGGAACTTGCGAAAAAGGTCCTCGATGATGCCGGAAAGGAAGCGGACACCCTCAAGCGCGAAAAGCTCCTTGAGGTAAAAGACGAGTGGTACCAGAAGAAGAAAGAGTTCGATGTCGACGTCCAGAGCAAACGCAACAAGCTTCTGGCCCAGGAAAAGGCCCTCGAACTTCGCGAGGAGAATATCGACCGAAAGGTGGAGCTCCTTGGGAAGAAGGAGCGGGAGCAAGTTGGACTCAAAAAACAGATCGATGAACGGATTCGAGGAGTGGATGCCCGGCAGGCCGAGCTGGAACGGATGATCGCCGAGGAGAATGTCCGCCTGGAGAGGGCTTCAGGACTTTCTCGTGACGAGGCGAAACGGATGCTGATCGATAACCTCGTCAATGAGGCCAGGACGGAAGCGGCGATGACTCTGAAAGATATCCGGGACAAAGCGCGGGACGAAGCGAAGAAAGAGGCCCAGAAACTGATCGTTCAGGCCATCCAGAGAACTGCGGCTGACCATTCGGTCGAAACCACCGTCAGCGTCCTTAACATCCAGAGCGACGAGATGAAGGGCAGAATCATCGGCCGCGAAGGGAGAAATATCCGGGCGTTCGAGGCGGCAACGGGTGTCGACGTGATTGTGGATGACACCCCCGAGGCGGTTATTCTTTCGGCATTTGACCCCTTCAGACGTGAAGTCGCCAGAATCTCCTTGGAACGTCTCATCGCGGACGGGAGGATCCACCCCGCAAGGATAGAAGAAGTTGTTGAAAAGGTGCGGAATGAACTTGAAGAAGAATTGCTTAAAGTGGGTGAGAACACACTGTTAGAGGTCGGACTTCATGGAGCGCATAGGGAGATCCTCAAACTGATTGGCCGGATGAAGTACCGGTCGAGCTACGGCCAGAACATGCTGCAGCACAGCATCGAGGTCTCATTCCTGACCGGAATGATGGCCAGCGAACTGAAGCTGGACGCCAACCTGGCAAAGCGGGCGGGATTGCTCCACGATATCGGTAAATGCGTCGATCGGACTCTCGAAGGACCACATGCACTTCTTGGGTTCGAAGTGGCAAAAAAGTACGGCGAACACCCGATCGTCGCAAATGCCATCGGATCTCACCATGAAGATATCCCGATGGAATCGCCAATAGCCCCCCTGGTGCAGGCCGCTGACGCCATAAGCGGCGCCAGACCAGGGGCCCGCCGTGAATCGGTTGAAGGATATGTCAAGCGGCTCGAAAAGCTCGAAGCCTTCGCCCAGTCGTTTAAGGGCGTGGCCAAGACATACGCGATCCAGGCTGGACGTGAGGTTCGGGTGGTCGTCGAGCAGGACAAAGTCGATGACACGATGGCCGATCAGCTCGCACACGACATTTCGGCAAAAATCGAGCGCGAGATGGAATACCCCGGTCAGATCAAAGTGACGGTGATCCGTGAGTACCGGTCGGTCTCGTTTGCAAAATAGACGCTCCGGGGAGAAGCCCGGCCCCGGTTCTCTCATCGTCGGCGTAACAGGCGGCATCGGCAGCGGGAAGAGCGCAGTCTGCAGGGAGTTCGAACGCCTGGGACGATCCGTTCTCTCCGCCGACAGGATTGCCCGCGAGCTTACGGAGACCGATGGAAAGATCCAGGAGGAGATCAGAGCCGCCTTCGGCACATCCGTTTTCTCTACCGACGGGGACCTCAAGAGGAGGGACCTTGCGGAAATCGTTTTCCACGATCCAGACCTGCGTCAAAAGCTGAATGCAATCGTCCATCCGCGGGTCTTCTCCCGGATCGATGAGATGCTCTCCCGGCTTCCTCCCACGAGCCGCCACCCCTACGTCGTCATCGAGGCAGCTCTCATTTTTGAAACGGACATGGACAAGCGCCTGGACTACACGATCGTTGTCGATGCGCCCGAGGAGATTCGGATCAAACGGGTCATGCAGCGCGACGGGTGCTCGCGCGAAGAAGTCGTTGCCCGGACTGCGGCCCAAATGTCTGTACATCGGAAGCGGGAGAAGGCGGATTTCGTCCTGGACAACAGCGATGCCGCATCCTCTCTGGTAAACAGAGTGGCTTTTCTTGACAGGCTCTTCACGATCATGATCTCCGGCGGAGCCCCACCCGCGGTGAAGATCGCATGAGATTGGCACACTTTTCCAATGGTCCTCTCTATTCACTATCACATCAGGAGGTCCTATGCAGATGAAGCGCTACTCGCTGGTTGCAGCGTTGGTTTTTTGTGTTGCCACGAATGGCCTTTCACAGGCCAAACCGGGCGGGCTGGCCCGTCAGATCGCCATGGGCGGTGCCCTCTCCGGCAGGAACGCCGTCTTCAATCCCTTCATCTTCCAGGATCCGGCCTGGATGCTCATCAACCCGGCCTACCAAAGGATGTATCGGGATTACGTCTGGCTGAATGTGGCGGGGGGTGGTGTCACCGGCGCGAACGGCGGTGAAAACGTTTCCGGCAGTCAATTTGGCGGGCTGACTGTAGGATTCGGCAAAGAATGGACCTTCGGAGCCATCCTGAGTTATGACCCAAGCTTCGCAAATTCCCTCCTGGGTGCCGGAGGAGTTCTTAATAGTTACGTCAATACTGCGCGGCCCGGCCGTGTGAATCCGGCGAGCACCGGGGTTCCGACCGGAACTCTTCCGCCAGTCGATGTCTTCGAGGTTCTTGCGTCGTACCAGTCGGGAGACCTCTCCCTGGGCTTTGGATTGCTTTACGGTTGGACAAACAAGGACTATAAGTCCACTCCCGCCGCCCCTGCAAGCTCTACAGACGCCGCCCTGCGCGCCCATGTCTTCGGTCTGCGCGCAGGATTGATCCTCGA
>DAIUKN010000227.1:0-5226 GCA_036848195.1 Bacteroidota bacterium | reverse complement strand
TTTGCCATGCTTGTTCCAAAGGAGCGCCGCGACTGGTTCGTCGATCTCGGAAGGAAAACTGACGCAGTTCTCGGAAGCTATTTCCGCGGGGCGTTTGTCGTTGCCCTCCTCCAGGGAACGATTGCCGGAGTCGTGCTCTGGCTCATGGGCGTGGATTACGCGCTCGTTCTCGGCATTATGACGGGGGTCCTCAACTTCATTCCGTATCTTGGTCTGCTGATCAGCCTGCTTGTCGCGTCGATTGTCGCATCGTTCAGCGGCGATCCGGTCGGTTTGAAAGTGCTTGGGGTCGTCATTCTCTACCTCTCGCAGAAGCTGCTCGAGGCGACGGTGTTCGGTCCGAAGATCATCGGGAGCCACGTCGGGCTGCATCCGGTTCTCCTTATTCTTTGCCTGCTGGTCTTCGGTTCCTTTATGGGATTCGTTGGCCTTTTGATCGCCGTTCCCGCTACGGCACTGATCATCGAATTCGTCAAGGAGTGGAACACGGCACGGAAGCTCAACCGAACGACGCCATCAGGATGAGGTCCTTATGACCGGGACGCTGTATCTTGTGGCGACGCCCATCGGGAATTACGACGACATCACCATACGGGCTCTGACGGTGCTCAGGACCGTGGATGTCGTGGTCTATGAGGAACGGCGGGAGGGGGAGCGTCTGATGCGCCACTTTGGGATCGAGAAACCGGTGGAGACGCTCAACGAACACAATGAGGCGGCGGCGACTCACGTCATCCTGCAGCTGCTCACATCAGGAAAATCGGTCGCCCTTGTCTCAGACTGCGGTACACCGGCATTCTCTGATCCCGGCCAGATGCTGGTCCGGCGGGCCATCGACCAAAACCTCAAGATTGTCCCGATTCCGGGGGCTTCCTCTCTGATGCCGGCCCTGACGGTGTCGGGGTTTTCCATCGATCAGTTTTTGTTTTATGGATGGCTCTCTCCAAAGAAGGAACGCCGGCGCTCGGAGCTCCGGCAGCTGCTTCAGGAGCGCCGGGCGATAGTCCTGATGGATACGCCGTACCGGCTGGTTCCCCTGCTGGCGGACCTGGCAGAGGCTTTCGGCGATTCCAGGCGGCTCTGCATCGCCTTCGATCTGACGATGCCCGACGAACAGATGTTCTACGGTACAGCCGTTCAACTGCACCGGAAATTTGCGGCCAAAGCCGTCAAGGGAGAATTTGTCATTGTGATAGAAGGACGACCGAGAGACAAACGCGATGGATGAAAAAAAACCGAATCGCGGCCCTGATGAAGGCGCCGAACGGGAATTTGCGGAAGAGCTGCTGGCGATACGGCGAGAGCGATCGACGGTTCTCCCCGTCAAGGCGGAGGTCGGCCGGTTTGGCGATACGCTCATGCACATTCTCTTCCCTCATTTCTCGGATGAAGTCTACTACTCCGCCGGCGAGCTGGAAGGAGAACTGAGGCTCCTGAAGCGGGACCTCTGCAAAGTCCTCGCCCCGCTGGAAGCCGCGATGCCAAAGTCGGTCGAAGAGACCGCCTCGCTCTTTTTTCAAACGATGCCCTCGATTCACCGGCAACTCTGGCTTGATGCGAACGCAATCCACGCTGGCGATCCGGCGTCGGAGAGTGTCGATGAGGTTATTTCCGCATACCCGGGATTCTTCGCGATTGCGATCTACCGGATCGCTCACATCTTCTATTGCCTGAATGTCCCGATTTTCCCCCGGATCCTCTCGGAGATCGCTCACCAGCGGACCGGCATCGATATTCACCCGGGAGCCACGATCGGCAATTCCTTCTTCATTGACCATGGTACCGGGATCGTCATCGGTGAGACGACGGTCATAGGCGACAGGGTGAAGCTCTACCAGGGGGTGACGTTGGGGGCTCTGAGCGTCAACAAGGCCCATTCTGCGTCGAAACGTCATCCGACGATTGAGGATAGCGTGGTCATCTACTCAAATGCGACTATCCTGGGCGGAGAGACGGTGATCGGGCACGACAGCGTGATCGGCGGAAACGTCTGGCTCACCGAAAGCGTTCCAGCATATTCCATCGTCTACCACAAGAGTGAGATCAAAGTCCGGACAAAAGAGGAAACGGACGCAAGCGACTTTGTCATCTAGTGCCGTTCCAACTGCATCGTTGTCCATCCGGCCTCATTACTGGTAGATGGAACCTGCACTCAGCCACTCATTGTGTATGATCGTGTGATGCGTGTGGCACGAGCATTCAGGTTCGCATCAGGCTCTCCATGATCGAAGGACTCTTTCGTGACGGTGGATTCTCCCTGGGTTTATCCTCTCCTTTTTGTGACCGGACTCGCCGCCGGCTGGATTGACTCGATCGCGGGGGGCGGCGGGCTGATCACGATCCCGGTCCTCCTTTCGCTGGGCCTCCCACCTCAAGTTGTTCTCGGAACAAACAAATTGCAGGCGAGCTTTGGCAGTTTCACCGCCGCTGCTTATTACGTCAAAGAAGACGTCGTCTCTCTTGCTGATGCGGGTCCTGGAATAGTTTTGACACTGGTCGGCGCGTGTCTCGGGACCTGGTCGGTGCAGAACATCGACCCCGGCTTCCTGAATGTCCTGATCCCGGCTCTCCTTCTGGCCATTGCCCTGTACATGCTTCTGGCTCCGCCGGTGGGTGATCGAGAGCGCAGCCCTCGCATGAGCGGGCTCTGGTTTTACGGAATCTTCGGGCTCCTGCTGGGCTTCTACGATGGGTTTTTCGGCCCGGGCGTTGGCTCTTTCTGGGCTGTGGCATTCATTGCGGGTCTGGGATTCACTCTGACGAAAGCCACAGGATACACGAAGGTCATGAACTTCACAAGCAACATCGTTTCGTGTGTTCTTTTTCTGGCCGGTGGCTTAGTCCTCGTCTTCCCGGCGCTGGTCATGGCGGCAGGGCAGGTCATCGGGGCGAGGGTTGGATCTGGCCTGGTGGTGAAGAAGGGGACGGCACTGATCCGACCCATCTTCATTGCCGTAGTAATCCTTACAACCCTGAAGCTCCTGTACAACCGTTTCGCATGAACTGGAAAAAGCGCGTTCGCATGGTATTGTTCAGTCTCGCCGGCCTGGTGGTTGCCCTGACTGCGGTTCTCTTTCTTGCTCAGAGGAGTTTCATCTACTTCCCGCGCTCCTATGTCGGCGACGATGCGGCAGTGGCGCGCACGGGGCTGGTCCCGATCCACTACCAGACAGAAGAGGGCAGGCAGACAGCTTTTTTCCTTCCGCAACGACGCAATCCGGCTTCTCTCCCGTCGAGTCTCTGGATGCTCTTCGGCGGCAACGGTTCACGTGCACTCGACTGGCTGGAATTTGCGATTCGATATCCGGATGACGGCGCGGCATTTCTCCTGATTGATTATCCCGGATATGGGTTGTGCGAGGGGAAGCCGTCACCCGCTGCGATTCGGAAATCGAGCCTGTCGGCAATCGAACAGCTCCCCCGGAGCCTCGGCATTGATGCATCGGCGCTGCACGGTCGCCTCTCCGTCCTCGGCCACTCCCTCGGTGCGGCCGCCGCACTCCAGTTCGCCGCCGAAAGGGAAGTGCGGAAGATCGTTCTCATCTCGCCGTTCACCAGCATGCTCGACATGGCGCGGAGGTCGGTAGGAATCCCGCTCTGCTATCTGCTGGTTCACAATTTCGACAACGAAGCCCGGCTGGAAGAAATACTTTCCCGTTCTCCATCTCCTTCCGTCGCGATTCTTCACGGCTCACATGATACGATCATCCCGGTTGAGATGGGGCGCGCTCTGGCACAGCAGCACCCCGGATTGATTTCGTACCAGGAAATCGCCCGCGGTGATCACAACGGCATCATAGCGCTCGAGGAGCAGGCGATATATCAGGAGATGACGCGGTGATCCGGCACGCCGTTCGCCCAAGGAACCGGTTCTGGCGGGCCTCCTTCATTTCCTTCGCGGCGACGTAAGGGATTCACGGGCGGGCAGCCGTACGTCATCAGGTCCGGGGGGCCTGGTTTGCAATTCAGCGTGTGATTGGATATATTTTTCCATGACGATACGCGATCTTCAACCCGGGATGGTCCGCGCGCAGGAGCTGTACGGCGATTATTGGTTCAACGCAGAGCCTGTGACCATGGCTGCGCAGCGCGGCAACGTGATGCTTCTGGATTTCTGGGACTATTCCTGCTCCGGATCAATCCGGGCTCTCCCGTACATAAAGGACTGGCAGAAGAAGTACGGGCGGCAGGGACTTGTGGTGATCGGGGTCCATACGCCGCGCTTTGCATTCGGCAGGGATCCCGGCGGTGTCCAGCGTGCCATCGAGCGATTCGGGATCCCATACCCGGTTGTGATGGACAACGATGGGATGATCTGGTCCCGGTACGAGAACCGCCTCTGGCCTGCACAGCATCTGGTCGACCGGCATGGGTTCGTCCGGTTCGTAAACGTAGGGGAGGGGGGCTACGCCGCGACTGAGCACGCCATTCAGACGCTCATGCTTGATGCCGGCCTGCTGGACGAGATGCCGTTGTTGTCCGAGCCCCAGCGCGAGGCCGACCGATCCGGTGCCGTCTCCTATCGGGGGACGCCGGAGCTTTTTGCAGGGTATCTGCGCGGGAGTATCGGGAATGTCGAGGGATACAGTCCCGAGTCGGAAATGCACTATTCCGATCCCGGCATCTATGTTGAAGGAAGGTTCTACGTTGCCGGCGACTGGTCAAATGACCGGGATGCGCTGACGCTACTCGGAGACCGCGGGGGCAACGTCCTTCTGCGCTATGCCGCGACTGAGGTTCATGCGGTCTTTTCCCCGGGAAAGAACCAGCGGGTGCAGGTTGAGGTCCGGCAGGACGGCGAATATCTGAACCGGGAGTCGCTGGGCGATGATGTTCGTATCGACGCCGCGGGCCGGAGTACTCTCGTCGTCGATGAGCCGCGCTGTTACAGTATCGTGCGGAACAAGGATCATGGCGAGCATGTCCTGAAGCTCACAGCCTCGGCCGGTGGAACGGCGCTCTATTCGCTGTCATTCGTCTCCGGCGTTGTGCCGGAGCTCATCTCCGGGTAGCCGTGCAGAACCCCTCTGCATTCACCGGCTGGCCGGATCCTCTCAGAACGCGCGTATCGGCACTTTTCGGGACCCGATACCCGATCATCCAGGCGGGAATGGTGTGGACGGCGGGCAACAAGCTCGCCGTCGCCGTTTCTGAGGCGGGAGGGCTCGGCCTGATCGGAGCTGGGTCGATGAAGCCGGACCTCCTGCGAGAGCACATTCGGAAGGC
>DAIUKN010000226.1:0-5228 GCA_036848195.1 Bacteroidota bacterium | reverse complement strand
CGGTGCGCATCGTGGACGCCAACGGCGCCTCGTATCTGCGAACCTGACTATCACATCATTCTCACAACGATGAGACCATCCTGCTGTCTCCTGCTCCTGACTGGCTTGGTCAGCACCACGCTCCTCTCCGCCGGCGAACGGACGCCAATGTTCCGCGATCCACTCAGTCCCCGCATCGCCAACTATCGCATCGCGGTGCGCCTCGACCCGTCTGAGAAGACTCTCTCCGGAATCGAGACACTGGCATGGAGGAACACGTCAAGCGACGTCGTCAGCGAGCTGCAGTTCCATCTGTACCTCAATGCCTTTAAGGACGAGCGATCCACCTTTATGCGCGGCGGGGGATCGCATCGGGGGCTCGCCCTTCCTGACAGGAGATGGGGGGGGATCACCATAACGTCCCTCAGGACCGCCGACGGCACGGATCTGGCTAAGCGGATCGAATTCATTCATCCTGACGATAATAATCCGGACGATCAGACCGTCATCCGCGTACCGCTCACCAAGCCCGTACAACCGAAGCAATCCGTCACGCTCACCCTTGACTTCACCGCCCGGCTCCCCCGCATCTTCGCACGTACCGGGTACAACAACGACTTCTTCATGATCGGCCAGTGGTTTCCGAAGATCGGCGTGTACGAAGGCACCGGACAGCGCTATGCCACGAGAGGAGGGTGGAACTGTCACCAGTTCCATCCGAACACGGAGTTCTTCGCTGATTTCGGCCTCTATGATGTCGACATCACGGTTCCCAGGCCGTTCATTGTCGGCGCAACCGGCGTTCTGCTGGAGGAGAAACCGAATCCTGACGGAACAAAGACGCTGTCGTTCCACGCTGAAGACGTCCACGATTTTGCCTGGACCGCTTCACCACACTTTGTGGATCTGAATGATACCTGGCGCAGTGTCTCCATCAGGGTTCTCATGCAGCCGCAGCGGGCAGACCAGGCCATCCGATACTTCCAATCGGCAAAAGCGGCACTTGAATACCTGGACGCTCACGTGGGCCCCTATCCCTACCCCGTCTTGACGATCGTTGACCCTGCGTACGGTGCTCTTGGCGCCGGCGGAATGGAATACCCGACACTCATTACCGCCGGAGCATTCTGGGGCATTGGCAGCGGCCTCAAGCTTGCCGAGATGGTGACCGTCCATGAATTCGGCCACCAGTACTGGTACGGAATGTCCGCGAGCAACGAATTCGAGGAAGCCTGGCTCGATGAAGGCGTGAACCAGTATTACGAGACGCGGATCATGGATGAAGCCTATGGCGTGAAGACCTCGGTGGCACATTGCATCGGCCTTGAGGTCGGGGATGGGGAGATGGCCCGGAGCTCCTACACGGGAATGCGAAACCCGCACATTGCTCCGGTGGCAACAGAGGCGTGGAAATTTCCGCGCGGTTCCTATGGCGTCCTCACGTACGAAAAGACCGCGGTCTTCTTGACGACGCTCGAACGGATGATCGGGCGCCCGGCAATGGATTCCACCATGAAGACCTTCTTCCGACGATGGCGGTTCAAGCATCCTTGTGCCCGTGACTTCATTGCCGTCTTCAACGAGATCGTGCCGCCGATGACCCTCGACCGCTTCGGCAAGAACCTTGATTGGTACTTTGACCAGGTTTTGTATGGTACGGGTATATGCGATTATGAACTCACGTCTATCCGGAACGAAGAGAATGAGCCTCGTGGCGGGGGAGAGGAGAGTGCAGCCGAACACGCCGGCTCCTCCTCCAGCGATGAGAAGGGTCCCCCCGCCAGGGGATTCTCCTCCACCGTGACGGTCAGCCGCCTGGGCGAGATCACGCTTCCGGTCACAATCCTGGTGAGCTTCGACGACGGGAGCAAGGTTACCGAACAATGGGATGGCCGCGGCCGCACCACCAGCTTCCGCTACCAGCGTACGGCGCGAGTTGTCCGTGCGGAGGTGGACCCCGACCATGTCCTCGCCATGGATATCGATTTCAATAACAACAGCAAGACCGTTGCGCCGCCCGCATCACCCATCTGGAAGTACACGGCAAAAGCACTTTTCTGGCTGCAGAACATCTTCAGCCTTTTCGGCACCATCGGATAAGAGATGCCCATGACCTTCATGAAAGCTCTCGTTACCGGTGTCCGGCGGGCTAATTCCTCTGTGCGGCTGGTCCTGCTGCTGTATGCCGTCAACCTCCTCATCGCCGCCCCGATCGCGCTGGGGCTCCGGGCCACTCTGGCCGCTGCCTTCGGCGGCTCGACCGGCCCCGAAAGTCTCATCCAGGGATTTGACTTCACGGTATTCCAGGATTTCATGAATCGCCACGGTGATGAACTCCGGCCGCTGTTCAGGCAGCTGATTGGCTTCGCTTTCGTGTCGATGCTCCTCTCGACTTTTCTGGCCGGGGGGATGCTTTCCAGCTTGCGTGAACCGGGCGGCCGGTTTAGGGCAGAAACCTTCTTCAGGGATTGTGGAAAGTACTTTGCTCGATTCTTCAGGCTCTTCCTGATCTTTGGCGTTCTCCTCACACTCCTGACCCTGGTCCTGAGCGTGGGGCTCGGCGCTGTTTTCACACAGATGGCGGACAATGCGGATTCGGAAGTTACTGCGTTTGCTGCTTTGATCGGAGTCGGCCTGGCATTCGTTCTGCCAATTATGCTCCTCATGATGGCTGCGGATTACGCCAAGATTATCACCGTCACAAACGATGCCCGGTCCATCGCCGGGGCCACCCGTGACGCTTTCCGGTTCATTCTGAAGAACTTCTTTTCCGCCGGGGGTCTCCAAGTCGCGCTGCTCGTCCTGCTTTTCCTGCTGGTTGCGGCTTATTGGGCAATTGAGGGCTCCATCGGCATGACCTCCCCTCTCTCGATCGCGGTGGTTTTCCTGATCCAGCAGCTCTTCATGATTTTGCGGATGTGGAACAGGGTGACCTTTTTCTCGGGGGAGATGATATTGTACGAGGAGCGGAAACCTCAGCCGGTCCGCTTTGTCGGGTGGGACGACTCGCCCCTCATCACACCGGCCTGAAGCAGGCGCCCGGGTCGTCGGCCCTGGTGGCCTTCTTCTTGACAGCGATCCGTTTTCGACGTACGTTTGGACAGACAATCGGTCGCGACTGATGCAGGATACGATGACATTGCGGGATGTGCTGGCCAAGCAGACCCGGGAAGGCGAGTTGTACGAGAAAGGGGAGAAAGGCTGGGTTGTCTGCTTCGCCTGCGGCCACCGGTGCAGAATTCCGCCGGGACGCGACGGCATCTGCAAGGTCCGTTTCAACGATTCTGGCACGCTTCGCGTCCCGTATGGATACGTCGCGGGACTCGCGGTCGATCCGATCGAGAAGAAGCCGTTCTTCCATGCGCTTCCCGGCAGCAGCGCCCTAAGCTTCGGGATGCTCGGTTGCGACTACCACTGCGGATACTGCCAGAACTGGATCACCTCCCAGGCTCTGCGTGATCCCTCAGCCGTCAGTTCGCCATCGCTTATCTCTGCCGAAAAGATCGTCGGTCTCGCTCTCGAACATCGAACGCCGGTCATCACCAGCACCTACAACGAACCGCTCATCACCAGTGAGTGGGCTGTCGAGATATTCCGGCTCGCACGAAGCCATGGGCTGAAGTGCTCCTACGTTTCCAACGGCAACGCCACTCCGGAAGTGATCAGGTTCCTCCATCCTCACATACAGATGTTTAAGATCGACCTCAAGAGTTTTCGGCAGAAGAATTACCGGCAACTGGGGGGAACACTTGAAACGGTCCTCGAGACAATCCGGGCCCTGCATGCAACCGGCATCTGGGTGGAAATCGTGACACTGGTAGTCCCCGGGTTCAATGATTCCGACGCTGAATTGAATGACATCGCGGCCTTCCTTACCTCGGTGTCCCCTGACATCCCGTGGCACGTGACGGCTTTCCATCCCGACTACTCCATGACGGACCCCGATCCAACCCCGGCCCGCACGCTTTTGCGCGCGGCTGAAATCGGCACCGCCGCCGGGCTCCACTTCGTCTATGCGGGAAACCTGCCCGGGAAGACCGGAAGGCTTGAGAACACGTATTGTCCTTCCTGCCACGAGCTCCTCGTTGAGCGCCGGGGCTTCACCGTTTTGCAGAATACCATC
This sequence comes from Bacteroidota bacterium, assembly GCA_036848195.1. Classification (GTDB taxonomy): domain Bacteria; phylum Bacteroidota; class Ignavibacteria; order UBA10030; family UBA6906; genus DAIUKN01. The sequence continues at coordinate 1,126 of DAIUKN010000226.1, read as the reverse complement.
AAGAACGGCACCTGCCCCAAGTGCTCGGCGGCAATTGCCGGAGTCTGGCAGTGACGGACGCCAGACCTTCCCCCCGTCTCTCGCTCGTCATCGCTGTCTACAACAAGCCCGAAAATCTACGGCTTGTTCTCGCTGCATGCGGACGACAGTCGTTTACCGATTTTGAAGTGCTGGTCGCCGATGACGGGTCCGGCCCGGCAATCCGCGATGTGGTGGGCGAAGCCGCACGGCTATACGCTTACCCGATCGTTCATCTCTGGCACGAGGACCGGGGCTGGCGAAAGAACACCATGCTCAACAACGGCATCCGGACGGCACGGGCTGACCAGATCGTGTTCATCGATGGCGACTGCCTTCCGTCGAAGCATTTCCTGCTGGATCACTGGAACGGGCGGGAGCCGAAGCGCGTGCTGCTCGGGAGGCGCGTCGAAACGAGCGAACGCTGGTCGCGCGCCCTTACGATCGAAAAGATCCGCAGCGGCGCATTTGAGAAGCTCGGATGGGCCGAGATGATGGACGGCCTGAGAGGTCAATCGCTTCGGGTGGAGGACGGGATCAGGATCAAGAGCGCGTTCCTGCGCCGTCTCCTCCTGCGGAGTGTGAGGGGGATGCTCGGGAGCAACTTCTCGGCAGCCAAGAAGGATCTGGAGGAGGTCAACGGTTTTGACGAACTCTACGACGGACCGGGCTGTGGCGAGGATTCCGATATCCAGTTCCGTCTCTCGCTTGTCAGCGTCAGAGGAAAATCCTTGCGCAACCTGGCTGTCCAGTACCACATGTATCACCCCGCAACAAAAGTCTCCGACCCCTGCTGGGACCGATTTGAGATGGTGAAAACCCTGAGGGAGGCCCGTTGCACGCACGGGCTTGTCACGCTGGAGGAGAGCATTCCAACGAGATCCTGAAAACGACGCGGGGCCCCTCCGGGGCCCCGCTGCAACACTTCCTCCGGCATAACCGGAAGCGGAACTACTTCTCTTCGTCCGTGTTGTCTAGGGGGCTTTCTTTCTCAAGTGTATACCCCGCCGGCACGTCAAATTCGGATGCTGGAATTGAGCGCCTCTCGACCTTCGTCACCGTCTCTTTGATCTCGCCGATTTCAGTCTGCACGGGGAAGCCTTCAACT
>DAIUKN010000225.1:0-5254 GCA_036848195.1 Bacteroidota bacterium | reverse complement strand
GAGCGGAGTTTGAACATTTCGGTCTCGGTGGGCGGCGCGCTCAGTGTCACGTTCGAGACCCGTACGATGTACCATACATCGGGACCGGCAATGGGGGGGGATGCGGTGTGTAACCTGAGGGTATCAATGGCCCTGGAAAAGACGGGGTTGCTGCGGCCCAGCTTGAAGCGAGTGGTTTCGAGGCGGCGCTCATCGGCTTTTGTGGAATCGCCGAGCGCCCCGACAAAAAGTGAATCGAACGATGCCCCCCCCGCCAGCGCGCGTGTCACGCGATCCGCAAAAACCTTCGACTGGCAGAAGATCCACTCAAGGGACACCGAGGTCTGCTCCTGGCGGACCGCCTCATCAACCTCGGCTTCTGTCACCACCACACGGCGCCCGACGTCTTCTTTATACAGCTCTTCCGTCGCAAGATCCCCCTCGATCTCATCCAGGGCCGCCTGCGCACGCGCCGTCCGGCGAAGCCCTCGCTCATAGCCGTCCAGGGCAAGGAGTTTCTCGTTGACCAGATAGTCGACGTACAGCCGTTTGGAATCCTTCGATCGCTTGACAAACGCCGGACCAAACTCGTAGCCAAGCAGGAACTCCCTGGCCGTGATCGTGATGGTCCCCACTCTCGCGACCGCCACGCTGGCGGTCGCGGGGTCGGCGACGGAAAGGGGAACCTTACGATCGTCGGTCTCCTGCGCATGTCCGACATACGCGCAGACGAAAAGACCGAGAAGGGAAATGAGGATCAAAACCGGACCCCCAGCGAAAAGACATGGATATTCTGCAGTCTCCCCATGTCCCGGAACGCGTAGTCGAACCGGATGTTCGTTGTGCCGAAGAGCGAGCCTGTCGCCGCTCCGAACCCGAAAGAGTACTTGCCTTCCGCCTCATCCAGGAAGAGCGAATGCAGCCCGCCGCGGACAAAGAGGAAATTCTGAAAAGAAAACTCCGCGCCGACATTCACACTCTCATAATTGTCGCTCGGATGCAATGCATCAACGGCTACCGTCACCCGATATTCGTCCGTCTTCACTGCGTTCGTCGAGAGACCGAACTGAAAAAGGAGCGGGAGGTCCCACGACTCCAGTTCAACATTGTATGGCACCTGCTCATTCGACCCGAGCTTTGTCGGGTCGACCCGCGAGAAGGTGCGCGTGTCGCGCCCGGCCATCTTCATCGAGGTCCCGAAATTGCTGACCGACGCACCGATAACCAGACCGCCGATGAGATCGGTCCTGAAGGTCGTCCCGACATCGAGGGCGAACGCGTACGCCGTTTCGTGCCAGATGTTTTGCTGGATGTACTTCGCGGTAAAGCCGATCGCGAACCGGTCGCTCAATTGCCGGGCATATGAGACCCCCGCAGCGAGATCGCTGGCGCTGAAGTACTCTCCCGTCCCGTCTGGCTTCTCCACGGTGCGCACTTTCATATCGTCCATCCCCAGCGACGTGACGCTGACGCCGATCGTCCCGACACCGCTGATGGGGATGACCACTCCGGCAAAATCGAACTTTGTATTGGCAATCCAGTTCGTATGGATCGCGGCGGCCTCGTTCTGCTGCAGCGCGGCAATGCCGGCGGCGTTCCAGTAGAGCGCCGTGACGTCGTTGGCGATGCTCACGAATGCCGTTCCCATGCCTACTGCCGACGCACCGACGGGAATTTCAAGGAACGGCGCCGCCACCGTGCCGGTCTTGGAAACATTTTTCGATTCCTGCGCCGACAGCAGGCAAGGGAGCAGGAGACAGGCAATGACCCGCGTTACTCTGTGCTTTTCCATGGAGACATGCCCTATTTCAAGATGGCGAACTTGTCGATCCGGGTCCCGATGCCCGGAGCTTCCACGTGGTAGACGTACACCCCATAGGCGATATCCATCCCGTCCCTCGAGACAAGATTCCACGCCTCCTGTCCGTTATCCACCGTCGCAGAATGTATCAGGGTTTGAACAAGCCTTCCGCTGATCGTGTAGATCCGGATGGTACATTGCCGCGGGAGATGCACGAAGGTGATCCGGCGCTCGCCCCTCCCCGTCACCGAGGTCGTCTGAGGTTCCCAGGAGGCGGCACCGACGTAAGGATTGGGAACCACGGCAACATCATTCAGATCCGACTGCGCCTTCGCCGCGTCGAAGCCCGGACTCGTGGAAACAAAACCGACATACTCGCCGGTCCGGAACGGCTTCCTCGTGGCCACGCGGTACACATCTCCGGGCTGGGGAGGACGCCTCTGCGCGGCCGCAATTGATGTGTCCTGGAAGAGCGAAACCGACCAGCTCTTTCTTGCTTCGGGGAATGTGGTCGCGGGCTTCCCCGCCGAGTCTCCGTACACAATGAAGATTGCGTCCTGGTCGTTGAATGTGGAGTCGTTGTTGGTATCGAAGAACATGAACTGCACGTGGTCACTGTTTTCGGTAAGGTTCTTGACCCTGACGTTCGACGGCTGGGGCTCGCTGAAGCTGCTCGCCGGGAACGACATGTCCCCCTGTCCCTTCGCTGTGAACGTGATTTCGAAGTCAGCCGGATAGTTCACGCGCCGTGCCTGATACGCAGGCGCGTACCGCGAATCGAATCCAACCTGGACGACATAATTGCTGTTTCCGGTTTTCCAGCCAGTCTTGTTCTGGTCGATCGTCACAACGGGATCGTTGGCAATCGAGATGGCGAGTCCGTTGATCACCCTGGTCTGCTCGTTCTGCGATTTGAGACGCGTGAGGGCGATGACGGTGTCACGGCTCGTGACATCCAGAACGCGGTAGGCCGGGAAGGGGTTGTTGTGGAACGCAGACGAATCGACGAACTCGACCTTGTACGCGTGGTTGTTCCGGAGGGAGTCCGGATCCAGAATCGTAGCCGTCACCGACCCGGTCCCCGGACCGCTCGCGGCCACCATATTCAGTGTGGGAGCAATGTAGCCTGCCGCCGGAGCGCGCGGCGTGACAACGGCAGTGTTGACATCCGTCTTCACGTTCCCGTTGATGTCTACCTTGATGATGCTCGGTGTCTCGGATGGCGGAATCCCGAGGAATTCCCCCTGGATCGTCGTCGTGGTGAACCCCTGATCGTAGGCCACGACGGCGTAGTAGTAGGTCTGACCGTTCTGAACCGTGGAATCCAGAAAAGAATGCTGAAGGCCCGTATCATCACCGAGATAGAACAGGGCTCCGTTCACATCGATGGGATGCAGCCCCTTGATGCCGTCGGCCAGGTCGAACTGTGCGAGCGGTTTCCGGTATGTAGCCTTCCCGTAGGCATCCGTGATAAGCTTGCTCTCCAGGAAATTCGGCTCCGTACTCCTATAGATCCGGTATCCCTCGAAGTTGAATTTCTGATAGAAGGCATCGAAGGTTTTCTCGGCCCGATCATCCCAGTACAGCGTCACACGGCGGTCTCCCGCAATCGCCTTGATCATCGGTTTGTCGGGCGGTTTGGCAAACTGGTAGTTGGCATTGTAGATCTGCTGGACCGTCTTCTTCCTGCGGAACAGATCGTTGAGATCAAGACCGTAGATGAGGGCCATCGAGAACCGTTCCGTCTCACCGGTTTCCTGAGGGGTTCCCGTCACCGAGGCGTACCTGTTTCTGCCGTACAAATGGAAAAGGTAGCTCGAAAAATGGTTTGCCAGATTGACCCCCACGAGTGAAGGTTGCTGTTCGGGGGGAGCCGGTAGCGATGAGAGAGCCTTCCAGTTCTTTTCGTCGTTGTCAAGGTCGTAGGTATGAACTGCGGAAATGAGGAACCCCGTCAGACCCAGCTGATCTGATTCGTCCTTGTCAAGGATCCCGAAATTCGGTTCGCCCTGGTCAGGACGGCCGTTCCCTTCCGTGCCATCGGCATCAGGCCCGGTGTAGCCGTCGTCAAGGGGACCGATACCGTCGGTACCGACATCATCGTTGAGCGGTTCGCCGTTGTCCCACTTCCCGTTGCTATTCAGGTCGGTGTACGAGCGCCAGTTGCCGTTCTCGTCTGCGTCCCAATGAGGTCTCCACGGATAGCCGTAGAAGGCCCTGAATTTCGCCGTGTCCTGAGCGACATCGAGAAGGAAGGGATCAGTAAACGGATTGGCAATGAAACTCTTCGCGACGTTGTCCCGCCGCTCGTCAGTGAGACCGTCCTGGTCGTTGTCCCGGTGATCGTCGTGGATGCCCGGGCTCTCGAGAAACGCGTAACCGCAATACCCCACGGGACTCCAGTTCCCCGGACTGCCGAAGGAGACGGTCGACCAGGAGTACGAAATATTCAACTGCTTGTTGTAGCTCCCGGCGTTGTTGGAAGAATTGTCATGGCCGCCGATGCCCCAGTCCACATATTCAGCGAAAAGGGTCTTTTCGTAATCGGTCGTCCCCATGTTGGTGATCTCATAGAACCAGAAGATCACATCCTCGGAAAGAACCTGCGACCACTGGAACCCCCGGGCGCGCACCTGCATTCCGAGTCCGCCGCGAGAGGTGTCTGCGGCATCCGGGTAGAATCGGTTTTTGAAGATGTACTCCCGGTCTTCATTATCATCAAAAACGAAATACGTCTCCAGATCGGCGTTCTGTACCCCCTTGCCGAAGAAGCCGTTCCACTGGCCATCCCAATCATTCGGTCTGTCGGGCCAGTGCGAAGGCCATGTTTTCGGTTCCGTGCTCTGCGCCGGCGTGGATTGATATCGTGCAGCGTATCCCGGAAGTGGCCACCATCCGTACGTCACGCCGGTTCCCGCATTGTGCCGGGTGTACTCGTAGTAATTCGTCTCGAGCGGGTGGATGATGTTCCCCTGCGCATCCTGAGCCTCCGCCTGGACGATGATCGCCACGCCGTCGACGTACGTGTGGTTGGTCCCCTTCGGCCAGACGCCGCTCCTGCTCGGCTCGTTCAGCCAGTCCGCCACCTCGCCGAAGTTGTAGTAGACCGTGGAGACCAGATTTCCGTCCATGATCCCCTTTCTGGTCTCATTATGATTTCCCTTGTTCTTGTCAACCACCCGTTGCGCGGCAGCGGAGCCGGCACAGAAGAGGAACACCAGAACAATGGAGAGGACGCGCCATCGATTCATGCGAACACCTCGGGAAGACTTATGAATGCACCGTCATCAGGTTCAAAATCCTGCTGCCACACCGACAACCACCTGCCGCGGAGATGTATAGAAATCGGGCCTGGTGAAATACTCTTGCAGCGTATTCACGCCTCGTGGAGCCTCCTGGGAACGCGTCAAATCCAGGGTGTACCCCGCCCGGCCGGTATCCGTGAAGACATTGACCTCGTTCGCAATGTCAAAG
>DAIUKN010000224.1:0-5268 GCA_036848195.1 Bacteroidota bacterium | reverse complement strand
GTCGATGCCGTCCTCTTGTTGGACGGATTACACGCTAGTTATCTGCCGGAGGGGAGAGTCTTATCTGAAGGAGGCCAAATTGATACAGCAGTGTTGTTCCCCTTTGTGAGATTTGCCAGGGATGCGGCAGAAGAGAAGCCTCAAAAACGGTTTCTCTTCACTCACTCCGAGATTTTTCCGGGGACGTTTGTCAGCACAACCGAAGCGGCAGACTATCTCCTGGCGAGTCTAGCACTGAAGCAACGAGCCGTCTTGAGATGGGGACCTCTTGGGATGCAACAAATCTCCGAGGTGAGGAAGAATCACTTTGCCGTAATCGGTTTTGCAGGAAATACGGCCCCCGATCACGTCGATCATTTGCACGCCCTACCGCACTTCTTGAATGCTCTGATGAAATGGTAGCAACGCATGTGCATCGCGGGCAAGCGGACTGTGTGAGGGCGTTTTGATTCAGGCAAAGTTCTGCTTGCCACGTGCAGCTTGTGAGTGGTTATGTCAGAGGAGATCGCATCTCATTTCGGGGACCATAGGAAATGCCGCCTCCGCCCCAGATGAAAGCACCGGCGAGGGACTCACCAGGTCTTCATGATCTCCGTAAAACACTCGAGGCCGCTCGGGATGACAGCGCCATAGCCATGACCCGGACGTGACCACGCTCCGGCAAGATAAAGGTTCTTGATCGGCGTCGTATGGCCGACGCGGGTAGACCCGGAGTTGTTCACCGTCTGGTCCCAGCCATAGATCGCACCTCGCTGATGACCCGTATACCGCACGTTGGTCAGCGGTGTCCCGATCTCCTTCACCTGGATCGATCCTGCAAGTCCGGGGAGTAGAGCTTTTTCCGCCTTCTGAATGAGGATGTCCGCCATCCTCTCCTTTTCCTTCCTGTATGCTGCCTTGTTCCCCGCGAAATAGTCCTTCTCAAACCTCTCCCACGGACCGTATCCCTGCAACGTCATGAGGTTCACCGTGTTCTTGCCCGGGGGAGAATACTCGCGGTAGACGTTGTCATACAGCGCCACGCCGACTCCAGAGCTTTCAACTTCGCCCTTCAAGGCGTGCGCGTAGCCGGCTTCCGGATCGTAGGACGGCTCAACGAAGATTTCAGAGTCCGTGATGCCGAGCTTACGCACAAGATCTTCTTTCAGGCCGAGGAAGACCTGGAAACAGGAGAGGCTGATGCTGTACTGTCGCCACCTTGTCTCCTCTTCGGAAAGCGCGGCCTGTTCGCCGATCATCCGCTGGAACGTGTCAAAGGGATTCGCGTTCGAAACCACCACTCTACTCTTCAATTCTCTTCCATCAGCCGTCGCCACACCTGTAGCAGCGTTGTTCTTCAGGAGAATTTTATCAACTCTGCTGTTGAGAAGTACCTTCCCGCCGTGTGCTTCAATATACCTCGCCAGCGCATTGCTGATATCCTGTGAACGCCCCTTCGGGTAGAACCCGCCGGCTGTGAGGTATCCCATGAATGGAAGAGCGTAATAGAAACACGAAAGTTTCGAAGGGGGAAGTCCATAGTACCCCCACTGCCCGGAAACGATCGCTTTCAGCCTGGGGCCCTTCACCCGGGCATCCACCATCTCTCCCCATGTCTTGTTATTGAACTTGAAGAGGTATGGAAAATCGACTGGAAACCGGCTCATGTCGACCTGCCCTCTGGCGTTTGACAGACGCCCGATGTCATGCGAGAGCCCTCCCATGTCCTCGAAGAGTCCCGAGATACCTTCTTGTTCATCGGGGAATAGGCCGCACAGGGTGCTGATGTAGGCCTTCACGTCTCTCTGTGGTACGCGGATATCGTGGTCCGGAAAGATTGCGCGGAACAGGGTCGGGTGGGGGAGGAATTCAATCTCGGTGATCTCGGGAAATCCATTGATCAGATTCCGGATGCCGTTCCGCTCGCCGACGGTTGTAGAGTGCAGCGAAACGTCGAACAGGAATCCGCCGGGCCGCGAGAACGCCGTCGCAAAGCCGCCAGGTTTGTCGTGCTGTTCGATCACAATCGCTTTGAACCCCTGCCGCGCGAACGCCGCGGCGCAGGAGAGCCCGCCGAGACCGGACCCGATCACAATTGCATCGTAGTCATTGGGTCCGGCCGGCTTTCCAAGCCCGAGAGGGAATGCACCCCAGTCAATGACTGTGGCGGGGAAGGCACACGCCAACATCTTCAGAAACTCGCGTCGCGGGAGCTGATGCTCGTCCATAGTGGTTCTCCTTGCCGCCTGGTGGTGAGGCAGCATGATGTACAGTGTGGGTTCGAAACCGGGAGCAAACTCGGCGCCGGGTTTGGCAGGCGAGTGGACGTATTGGTGAGGAGGACATGAGGCCGCTCCTACGAAATGGAGCATCGATTGAAAGTACGAAAGCCTTTATGGAGAATCAAACCTCTGTTTTTCAGGTTTGTCAGGAGGGACCCCTCTGTCCAACGTTGAGGTTTGGCCTGGCCATCTATGCTGACTATTGAATCTCTGGCGCCTTGAGAGACTCCGATTGATTTTTGCTGTTCTGCATACTACTTTGTCCCTAGATTCACTTCCAAGCCGGCTGCCTCACCCCACAACGAGGGGTTTGTGGTCGCAGAACGATATCCCCGTATGCAATTGTAGACCACTTGAGGATTTACCTGTTTCCCCGGGGTTCGTCGGGCAGCCGGAGGACCAGCGAGACCCTCAGGGTTATCAACGAATCTAGATCTTCTGTAAACTCTGGCTGCTCAATGAATCATCGCTGGGGATTCGAATATCAGAAATGCCAGATCCGACTGCTCCTGTTCGTATGCGCAGCTTTCACCCTCCCTCTTTCGGCTCAGCCTCATGCCGGTGACGCCACCCGGACAATTCTCCTCTGGGACGAACACGCCACAGGCGGCGATTCGGTCAATCAGCAGGCGTTCAAGACCACCCTTGAGTCCATGGGGTTCCACCCTGCGCTTCTCCTTCCAGAGCAGCTTCCGGCAACGCCGCTCAATTCAAACACGTTGCTCATAGCCCCACGGGCGGCAGCAGAAGCTTGTACCCCCGCAGACATGACATACATTCTTCGGCACCTCCAGGACGGACTCAGCCTCATTACCGATGGAGAGAACCCGTTACGGAAGGCCCTTGGAATCAGGCTCGGTGATCCTGTGAAGGTATCTAGAATCCGGGACCGGTTCCGTCCCGAACTGCACCCGTTTTGGTCCGACAGTCCGAAAGTCCCCTGGATAGCGGGAACTCCCCCGCCCGCGCCGAAAGTAGTCTACGCCGACCGGGGGACAGGTCATCCTCTTGCGATCCTCATGCAGGTGGGCAAGGGCCGTTGCCTGTATCTGGCTCCGTTGTTTGATCCGAAGTCGGGCCGTGGGTACGGACGCTTTTCGACTCTCCCTGATGCCATTGTGAAAGGCCTCGGACGGATTCCGCTACTCTTCCGGAGAGCTGCAGACGTGTATTTCGACGCCGGATACAGGACTGACCAATCCCCTGATTCCCTTGCCGCCGCCTGGAGTCGGTGGGGTATCAGGATCGTTCACGCAGCTGCCTGGTATACCTATAGTGATCCCCCCTATGACTACAAGGCGCTTGTTGATGCTTGCCACCGGAATGGAATCCTGGTCTATGCATGGCTGGAATGGCCCTACGTCGGCAAAGGATTCTGGGACAATCATCCTGAATGGCGGCAAAAGAGTGCCCTCCTCAAGGACGCACATTTCGATTTTCTCTACTTGATGGACCTCCGGAACCCCCACTGCATGAACAGTGCAGTGGCAGACCTTGACAGTCTCCTCACACTGGATTGGGATGGAGTGGACGTGGCGGAGTTCACGCTCACCGGCGCGGGCAAACAAGGTCTCCAGGGACCGACCAGACCCGACTGGTTCACCGGATTCACCGACTATTGCCGCTCGGAGTTCAAGAGAGAGCATGGGTTCGACCCACTCGAGTTCTTCGACCGTCATTCACTTCACTTTTGGAAAGTCGATACCGCCGGCCTCCAGGCTTTCTATCGCTACCGGATCCGGGTCAATACCTCCACACAGCAAAGGCTCTTCAGCGAGCTGGACCGGATTAAGAAGGCACAGAAGAGATCCTGGGAGCTCATCCTGACAATCGTCGACAATTCGTTGCACCCCGAATTCGACGACCTGCTGGGGTTCGACATGAACCGCACGCTGAACCTTCTGAAGGAATTCGACGTAACGTTGCAGATTGAAGATCCGTACCTGGAGTGGATGAAGCCACCGGAGCGGTATATCGCGATAGGTGAATATTATCGACGGCTCCTCGGGGGTCGTCCGTACCTCATCGATGTCAATGTGGTTCCGATGAAGCCGGATCGACGGAAGGATTTCTCCACCTGGCAAGCGGTTGGAACCGAACTGTTCCAGTATTGGAAACATGCGACGGCACAGAACGGCCGCGCCTGTTTCTATTGCGAATCGAGTGTGGCCGAAAAGGACTGGGAACTGATGCCCTACGCCATGGCCGCTGGCGCAAGAGCAGATCCTGAAAGCAGCGGCTGGACTATCGATACACCCTGGACAGTTGTGTTGCAGAGCGCGCGTGATGACGAAGGCCTCCTGTTGGATGACCAGCCCTGGAGCGCCTATGACGGGAGGGGTGTGATCATCCCCGCGGGGCGCCATAGAGTGCGTCGAACGGGGGTGAAGGATGATCCTCGCGCAGTACGTTTAGTGTCGGTGAGCGGCGAGTTGCTGAATCTCCGGAGCAGCGGTAAAGAGTCTGTTGTGGAATATGTATCCCCCTTACGCTGCGCGCTCAGCTTCAGCTGCCGCCCGGCCCGGGTATCGATTGATGGCGTGCAGGCGCCACTGCAAGTCTTGATGAACGGTGAGGTAGGCACCATCATTGCTCCTCCGGGAAGACACACGATCGTTGTCTCGACAGAATAGCGGCCTGCAGAAGGTCGGCAGATATGTTGCAGTGAATATTTGACCCCTTGTATGATTTCCGTCTTCCGAGGAAAAGATCGATCTTGGCATGCGGGGAGGAGGAGGCGCGGTAACGAAAATCACGGACTGAACTCCGCGTTACAATAGCGATACCACATCTCCCATCGGCAGCACCACTTCGGCAGCCTTGAACCTGGTTGTGAAAGGGTTTGCGCTGTAGTAAACCCCCGGGGCCCAGTCTCCGTCAAACACTGAAATGGGGTGGTCTTCGCGCTGTATGAACTCCTGGACAATCCTGTCACCCTTGCGGGGAACATATCAAGCGGCAGGAGCGGCACGCCTCAGTTACCGCTACAATGGAAAACCACACTGGG